>DASYHQ010000048.1 GCA_035998445.1 Tepidisphaeraceae bacterium
GCCGCATATAACTTCGCTAAGCGACTCAAAACCCTGCATGGCCTCACGCCCCACGAGTTCATCTGCAAGAAGTGGCTTGAAGACCCTAGCCAGTTCCATTCAGATCCGAACCAGCACATGCTGGGACTGTACACCTAGTGCTGCGCCGGCCCCGCGTTAACGCATCCAATACCATCGTTGCCGCGGCAGTAGGCGAAGTCGTTAACCACGCCGCATCCCTTGCTATGGCGATAAAAACCTGAATTATGCGGCATGATGGAGCACATCGCCGCGATCGGATTGATGGTGGATACGCGCACGGCGCTGGGGCGCGGCATCGCACAGGGCGTCACCGAATACGTGAACGGCGTGAAGGACGGCCGGCTGGTGATCCAGTTGCCGATCGAGCTGCGCGAGCTGGGGTCGTTGAAGCAATGGCCGATCGCGGGAATCATCATGCTCGTGCACAGCCGCGAGCTCACGCGAATCGCGCACGGGCTGGGCGTGCCCGTGATCAACGTGTCGGTCAGCCAGGCACCGGAAGAGGTGGGACTGCCGACGGTATGCCCCGACAATCGGGTACTCGGGCGATTGGCGGCCGAATACTTCATCGAGCGCGGGTTCGAACACTTCGCGTTCCTGGGTGAGATCACACGATACTTCTCTCGCGTGCGACGCGAGGGGTACTGTGCGGCGCTGCTTGCCGCCGGTTTCACGCCGCACCTGATGGAGAGCGGGCTTCACGAGGATGCGTTTCGCCTCGGGCCGTCGGCGGCGACGACCAAGCACAAGTCGTTGTTCGAGTGGCTGTTGGGTTTGCCCAAACCGGTGGCGCTACTAACGGGCAACGACCTGTGGGGCGCCGACGCCGTGTGGGCGTGCGGGCAGGTGGGGTTGTCGGTGCCGGAACTGGTCTCGGTGATGGGCGTCGATGACGAGCCGTGGGTAAACCGGCTGGTGCCGCTCTCGAGCGTGCCCCAGCCCGGCGTGAAGGTGGGCTACGAGGCGGCCGCGCTGCTGGATCGCATTTGCGCCGGTGAAGCGCCACCGCAGGGGCCGTTGCTCATTGAGCCGACCGATTCACCGGTGACACGTCACTCGACCGACGCGTTGCCGATTCGCGACCCGGACATCGCGCGGGCGCTGCGATATATTCGCCACCACGCGACCGAACGGCCCATGTCGATCGACGACGTCCTCGAGCAGGTTGCGTTGACGCGCCGAACGTTCGAACGCCGCTTCCGCGTCGCCATGGACTGCAGCCCGCAGGAGGAGATCCAGCGGGTGCGCCTGGAACGGGCCAAGGACCTGCTGGCCAAGACGGACCTGCCCGTTCCCGATGTGGCTGATGCTGCAGGATTTGGGAACGTCAACCGCTTCGGTATCGCGTTCAAAAGCTATACCGGAGTCACCCCCATCAAGTACCGCCGCCAGTTCCGGCCAGCTCGCAAGCCCCAAGGGCAGTAAAATCCCTCATCTCTGTCGCAATGCGCGGAAAATTTTGCCGCAAAACGCGCTGGTTAGACATCTAATTAAGGGGTATTCTCCCAGTGCACATCGAACGGTTGCTCCGCTAACGGCCTCGGTCGCTGGCGGGGGTTGGAAAAGAGAGACGACGGCATTCGGCGAGCTCCTCGCCAGATCGAGAGACATTTCATGCGTCACCTTCGTCACCCGCGCGCATTTACGCTCGTTGAACTTCTGGTGGTCATTGGCATCATTGCGCTACTGATCAGTATATTGCTGCCGTCGCTGAATAAGGCGCGTCAGTCGGCCAGGACGCTGGCTGGCCTGTCGAACCTGCGCCAGATCGGGCTGGGCCTGCAGATGTACGCCCACAACAACAACGGCTCACTGCCGATCTGCCTCAATGCGAACCAGACTTGGGCCTACTACATCAACCCCTATGTGGGCGGCAAGGGTGACACGTACGGCGACGCCACCCTGTCAAAGGTGTTCCAGGACCCCAGCGCCGCGATGGACGGTGGCGTGCTGCACTACACGGCCAATCCGATCCTGATCACCGACATCTCGCGCACCTACGGTCCGTCCGCTGTTAGGCTTTTGAAGTCGTACAAGCTTTCCCAGATCCGCCCGACCCCTGCTGAGATCGCGACCGTCTTCGACGGTGCGCAGATGGCACGTTCCGGACGCAACGGCAATTGTGAGGGCATCGCGTTCCAACTCGACAACGGTTGGATGGTCGGCCTCGAGCCGTCGTTCAACACCGCTTATCGTAGACCGAATCAAACAGGCATGACAAATTCAATCCATCTCCGTGCCAACCTTGACGATCACACGACGCTCGGCGCATGGCCGGCCGGTGGCGACATCCGTTATCGACAGGGCACGGTGAAGCGCCCGGCCGTCAACCTCGTCTTTGCCGATGGGCATGCCGAGACAAAGATGCGCGGAGACGTTCGTCGCTTTAACATTCGCCCGTACCGCAATAACTAAGCGCCATTCGTTCTCCCTTTTTGTCGCGGGCGTGTGATCCTCACCGTCCGCGGCATTTCTGTTGAGATCACAGGAGTTGTGCGATGACCGTCCGCTGGAAGCAAATCAAAATTGCTGTGATGGGGCTGATGTTGTCGTTGGCGCCCACCGCGATCGCCCAGCAGGTCGCCACGGACGAACCGCAGCGCATCGCCAACGGCACCTTCGAACTTGCCAGCACCGACGGCACGCCCAACGGCTGGCCCGCGACAACGGACACCGTGCAGTGGCCGGTCGAGCAGGGCAATCGTTTTCTGCGACTGCAGAGCGTGCGGCCGGGCGAGATGGTGTCGGTCTACCAGGCGGTGCCGTTGACCGCGGAGGACAAGGCGATCGACGTCAGCTATCGCGTGCGCTACGACGACGTGAAGCTTGGCGAAAAATCGTGGTACGACGCGCGCATGATCGTGAACTTCAAGGATGCCGCCGGTGCCCGCGTGGGCGCCCCGGCGACTCGTTCGCATCGCGGCAGTTCGAAGGGGGAGTGGCGGCAGGTGACGCAGAAATTGGCCGTGCCCGAGGGCGCCCGCCAAGCGGAGATCATGCCGTCGCTCTTTCAGGTCGCCAGCGGCACGTTCGACATCGACGACATCTCGGTCCGCCGCATGGATCCCGCCAAGCTGCCGAAAAAGTACGAGATGACCTCGCCCGTCGTCGCGCCACCGCCCGCCAACAAACTGCCGAAGCAGTTGCACGTCGACGGTAACCAGTTGAAGGACTCGGACGGCCAGCCCGTCTGGTTGCAGGGCCTGTCGGTCGACAGCCTGCAGTGGAGCCCGACCGGCGACCGCACGGTGCAGACGATCCGCGTGGCCGTCGAACAGTGGAAGGCCAGCTGCATCCGACTGGCGGTCAAAGAGGAGATCTGGTGGGGCAAGCTGGACACGCAGACCGATGGCGGTGCCCGATACCGCGAAGTGATCGATAGCGCGATCAACACCGCGGCGGGCCTGGGCGTCTACATCGTCATCGACCTGCACCGCTTCCGCGCGCCCGAGCAGCAGCACCTCGACTTCTGGGTCGAGTTTGCCAGCAAGTACAAGAACCACCCGGCCGTCATATTCGAGCTGTTCAACGAGCCGTACGGCATCACCTGGGACGTGTGGCGCAACGGCGGGCCCGTGAGCGAGAAGGTCAAGGTCAAGGCGGACGTTGCCACGGAGACGACCGAGGGCACGCGCACGTTCACCGCGATCGGCCTGCAGCAGATGTACGACGCCGTGCGCGCCGCCGGTGCGAACAACATCGTCGTGATCGGCGGGCTGGATTACAGCTACGACCTGTCGGGCATCCTCGACGGCCACGCGATCGACCCGGGCTCGACGGGCAACGGCATCGTCTACTCGACGCACGTTTACCCCTGGAAGAGCAAATGGCAGGAGAAGTTCCTCGACGTCGCCGCCAAGCATCCGATCTTCATGGGTGAGGTGGGCTGCCCGGAGAAGTGGTCGGACTTCGCCTTCATCCCAAAGGCCCAGCAGCGCGAGCCGCTCGGCCGGGACGCGATCTGGCCAAACGACATGATCGCGGTCATCCAGAAGCACAAGTTGAACTGGACGGCCTTCAGCTTTCATCCGCACTGCGGACCGAAGGCCATCGAGAACTGGGAGTACGAGCCAACCTACTACTGGGGTGCGTTCGTAAAGGACGCGCTGGCGGGCAAGCAGTTTGAATCCGATCGCCTTCGCTAGGCGGGCGAACAAACTCGACGGTCGCAACCCGCGGCACCGCGCTTCTGCCTATTTCCCATCGCGTCGAACAGCCTTCCGTCTGAGCAGCAGCAGCCAATCGCCACCTGCGGGTGCTGCAAAGGTGCGGTGGGCGTTGGTGACCTGGCCCATGCTGGCCCAGTTGCCGGCACGCGGGTCAAACCAGGAGGCAAACCAGTTATCGAAGTTGACCGCGTTGTCGATCGTGACGGAAGGTGTGGTCGCCGCAGCGTCATCGGTTTGCGGCGCGTCGCCGGTGGGATTTGCCAGGTAGATGATCAGCACGTCGTCCCCGCGGATCGCTTTAACCTTGGCAGGATTGTCGCCGACCAGCTCGTCGCAGGGCGTGAGACCGACCAGGTCGAGGCCTGTTTCCTTAAAGAAGCGGTGAACGTGTTTGAAGTCGTCGGCGCCGCCGGTGAGCAGCCCGGCCCGTTTGAGGTCGTTGTATCCCTGAATGCCCCCAAGCGTGTCGGCGGCGTAAGGCTTCCACGTCTCGCCACCGCCGTACGTCGCAACGCCACCCGAGAGCAGGCTGGCCCACATTAGTCGGCGGAAGAAGTAACGGACGTGCTCTGGGGGAATGTAGCTCTCGTACCGATCCTCGTCGTTAACGATCGGTCCGGTCGCGCCGCCGCTGCGATACTTCGAAATTTGCTTGCCCTGAACCTGGTCGACGTGCTCGAAGGTAACGATGTCCGACCACGACGCATCGGTGAACGCGTAGGTCTCCCGACGCGCCTGGTGATTGGTGAGCAGCGTGCCAAAACGCTCGGCGACGGCCCAATCGGTACCAAGGGCATCGACGGCACGGCGTAACTCAGCGTTATCCTTGAGGCCGCGATCGTTGGACAGGCACCACTGGACGTTGGGCAGCGCGCCGTACCGCGCGTGGACCTCACGGGTATAGGCGCGCACCAGGGCGTGCTCGGGGCTGGAAGGGTCTGCGTACGCCAGCAGTTTGCCGGTGTCTTCACCGAAGGGAATCAGTTGTACCTGCATCGACGGATGGCGATCCAGCGCGTAGATGAGCCGCGCGTCGGCCGTCCGAAGCTCGGCGAGGTTCAAACCGGTGGTCGTAAACATGTAGGCGATGTTGCCGTTGCTGTTGCCATGGCCACTGTCGCCGGGCGTTCCGAACCACGTCCTGACCTTGGTGAAGCCGGTTTCGGCGGCCTGGTCGATGTACTGCTGCCAGTTCGCCTCCGTGCCGTTGATGTAGCGGTAGCCCGTGTCGCCGAGGTGCAGGAACCACGCGCCGTCATCGTGCACGAACTGCCGCGGATCCCGCGTGCTTTTGCGCAACTTGCCGGGCAGGTTACCTCGGTTCACGACGGTGAACGTTCCACTCTTGGCGTTGAGGCCCGCGTCGCTCGAACTGCTGCGCCACGACCAGTCGCCGACCACGTCGAGGTAGACGCGCGCCTTGAAGGTGGTGCCGCCGTCGTAGAAGCCGTTAACGCTGACCCGCGTGCCGTTCGAGCGAGTGAAGGTGACCCTCAGGTCGTTCTGAAGGAACGCATCGGTGAACACGGGACTGGCGGTGAGGGTTACTTCATAGGCGCCACGCAACGGCGCTTCGGCCGCCTCGGTAGCGAGAGAGGAGTTAAGGTTGGGCCGTTCCACGATCGCGCTCTCCCTGCGTTCTGTCATGCGATGCCTGTCACCAAGGTACCTAACCCAATTTTTTGTGTGCAAGCCTTTATCACGTATACCGCCACCGGGCTGCGGCGCGGGCCTGTAGGATACCGGCTTATGCCATTCATTTTCGAGTCGTCTATTAACGCCATCGGCGACCGACATCACCGCGGGCGCCTTGCCCGGGGAACGAGCATCACGCGCATCGGCGCACCGCCGGAGGACACGCAATGCTGAGCATCGGAGTCACGTCGTTTTGCGCCCTAAGCCTGTCGGCGTTGTTGCTATGGTCGATTGCACCGTCCAGTGCTGCCGGCGCGCCGGCCAACGACGCCTTGGCGGCCGATGTGGAGCAGTTCTACCCCATGCCCCTGTCCAAACCGCGCGGCGGTGGCGTGGCCTCGCTTGCATCGGCGACGATGGAACGGCTCGACGCGATGAAATCGCCCGACGGTCGCGCCATGCTGCGCCTGACCGGCTCGTCGGGCCCAGTGCAGGGCGCCTGGTGGTTTCCGGGCCATCAGCCACTCACGCGCGAACAGGCGCGTTTCGATGACCCCGAGGCGCGCATTCTCGTGGAGATCACCACCGCGACGCCGGTCAGCACGCAACTCAGCGTCAACTGGCGCATCGACGAGAGCGGCACACCGGGTGAGACGGTGGCAAGCGAACCGATCCAGATTGGCCGCGATGAGCCGACCCGGGTCGTGCTGAAGGTGCCAGCACTCGAGCCGGAGGCGAAGATCAACGGCCTCATTCTCAGCGTCAGCACCCCGGGCGAGTATCACGTTCGACGGCTGGCGATTGCGCGCCTCAGCAGCGTGCTGGTCGATCCGATCGAGCCGGGCGCGCTGCGCCTCGCCCCGGAGCAGAAGATCACCGGGCAGGCCGTCGCCGGCGTGGACAAGGTGACCGTGCGCTTCGTGCCGGAGAAGGACGGCGTCGAACCGACTGAGACCGCGGCCGACGTTCGCGACGGCCGCTTTGAGCTGGCCATTCGCGCCCGCGACCTGCAGCCCGGCAACGCGTACGCCGTCACTGCCCAGCCCACCGGCCGTCGAACTGAAGCGAGCCCGGCCCAGCGCCTGTTCGTCTTTCCAACGCTCACCGGCAAGCAGTGCCCACCCGTCACGCGACGCGGAGCTGACCTGATCCGGGAGGGCAGGCGCTTCGGCTTTGTCGGCACGAACTACACGCCGTTCTACCTTGGTCTCAGCATCCGCGCCGACTTTGAGGTGATCGCTCAGGATGTGCTGCAGATGAAGAAGTGGGGGTTGCGCGTGGTTCGCGTCCCGCTCGACTTCGGCATGGTCCAGCCCGAGATCGGCGTGATGCCGGACGATCCGCGCTACAAGGAACTGATGGTTAGGCACGGCCTCGACCCTGCGTTTGTCGAGGCGCTGGAGTACTTCGTCACCCTTGCCGGTGAGATGGGCATCTACACGATCCTCGACTGGCATGGGATGGCGGTTGATCCTTATCGGTACTTCCTCGGCGGCAATGAGCAGCAGAAGAAGGACGGCAAGCCGGGCACGGCCATCGCGTACCTCGCCAAGTCGCCGACCGAGCGGGGTGAGTTTGACCTCAGCAATCCGACGCACGTCGAGGCGCTCTGTAACGCGCATCGCTGGGCGGCGAAGCACTTCAAGGGGAACCCGAATCTGCTCGGGGCCGAGATCCCATTCAACGAGCCGCACACGAAGTACATGGCCGTCGAGGCCATTTGGCGACGCGTCGTCGATCAGACGGCCCGCGCGGTGCACGAGGGGGACCCGAACCGCCTGTTGTTCACGCTGCAGCCGTCGTACAGCCACAACAACCTGATGCCGTCGGTCACTTGGATGCCACCGGATCGTGCCGACGGCGCGGCACCGCACTTCTACCAGGCCAACAGCCCCATTCCCGTGCGGTCCGATGCGCAGACGATGCGCGAGCCCTGGTTGGCGCGCGAGTCCGAAGGCGTGTTCGGCTGGGGCTTCCCTGCGATGCTGATGCCGTACTCGGCCGTCGACTACCCGTTCTACAACGGTGAGACGGGCGCGCACGGCGCCGAGATGGTGTTGCCGGACCGCCCACTGGAGGAGGCCGCGTCGATCCTGATCGAGGCGCAGCTCGTGCAGGAGTACGCCGCCGGCATGTCGGGCCGCATGGAGTGGACGCTGTGGCGTTACCCGAAGGCGTTCGATCCGCACCTGGAGACGTACCGCAAGCAGTTCACGCGGTTCGCGCCGGTCTTCGAGGCGGGCCCGATCGACCGCATGCGGGCCGAGGTCGCGTTCGTCCAGCATCCCGAGGCGATCAAGAGCGGTAACGGGTACAACCACGGTTGCCTGCCGCTGGCCAAGGCGGTGCTCGACCTGCATCTGCCCCACGTGCACTACCTGACCGACGACCAGTTCCGCTATATCGCAGCGGCGGAGATGTCGGTGGGGCTTGAACAGGTGGTCGAGGCCGTCGAGACGCTGCCGTACAAGGCGATCGTCGCCGACCGGCGTCACCTCGATCCGCGCGTCCTGATGATGCTGGAGCGGATGAAGGTGCCCGTCCTGTGGCTCGACCGCGCCGAGGACCTGACGACCGACCAACTGGCCGCGTTCTTGAATAGGGCGGGCATCGCGACCGATCAGAAGACGCCGCGCGAGCTGCAACTGGCCGAGGGGCCCGGGCACCTCATCGTCTACCGTCGCCTCGACGGCGGTACGAACGCTGCGAAAGCCTACCCCATGGTGAAGCGGGACGGCGTTTTCGAACTGGTGGACGAAGCGGGCACGAGCGTCTTCAAGGGCGATGCGAAGGCCCTGATGGCGCAAGGCATCGATATCGACCTGCCGCTGTGGCGATCGGCCATTTACCGCATCGTCAGCGAGTAGAGCCGTCATCTGGGGTTCGTGGAATGGTGACCGACGAGCCTAGTTCAGGCCAGTCGTCCGCTTCGGAACGATAATGAGCGACAAGTCGGCCTCCGCGATTTTGTTCAGGTTCTGGATCAGTTCTTCGTAGGTGTCGCCCAACGCTTGCGCGTGAGCAACGAGGATGGCGTTAATCTCATCCGCGGCGCTTCACGGCACAGCCGGTCAAGCTCGGCAAACTTGTCCGTGGTGACGCGCTGAAGTCACGGGAGTAAAACGCGGCCCGTGAGCTGCTGATTGCCCGCCAGTAGGGGAAGTACGAGGAGGAAGGATGGCGGCTGCGCAAAGATGGCGGCGCCTTCTGGGCCAACGTATTGATCACAGCGCTGTTCGAGGCCGCAGGGGAACTCGTGGCTTGTCCAAGGTGACGCGTGACGTCACGCAGCGGAAGGAGGCGGAGCAGGCGCGGGACGCCACCGAGCACGCGAACCGCGCGAAGGAGCAGTCCTTGCCGTCCTCTCCCACGAACTGCGCACCCCCCTTACACCGATCCTGGCAACGGGAAGCCTGGTGAAGAGGCGCCCGGACCTACCGGAGGAACTCCGCATCGAGATCGGCTCGCTGCGACGGAACGTCGAGCTTGAGGCGAAGCTGGTGGACGACCTTCTGGACATGACCCGCATCGCCCGCGGCAGGGTGTCGCTCCACGCCAAGGTGGTGAACGCGCACGAGCTGATTCGTCGATCTCTGCAACTCGTGCAGAAGGAGATCGAAGAGACGGGGCTGGACCTACTGCTCAGCTTGCGGGCCAAGCGCCACGAACTATGGGCTGACCCCACGCGGCTCCAACAGGTGCTGGCAAACCTGTTGCAGAACGCCGTGAAGTTCACGCCAGAGGGCGGAAACATCCCCGTGCGCACCTCCAACGATGGCGACACGTTGAACATCGTCGTCATGGACACCGGCATCGGAATCGAGCAGGAGGTGCTGCCAAGGCTGTTCGTTCCATTTGAACGGGGCGAGCGCACGGTGACGCGGAAGTACGGCGGGCTGGGGCTGGGGCTATCGATCCGCAAGTCAATCGTGGAGATGCACAACGGCGCCCTCACTGCCGCGAGTGAGGGAACGGGCGCGGCCGCCAGCGTGGCCGAGGCGATCGAGATTGCGGAGCGTGAGGAGATCGACCTGCTGGTCAGCGACCTCGGGTTACCCGATGGGACCGGGCACGACGTGATGCGGCACTTGAAGTCGCGCGGGATCAAAGGGATCGCCCTCAGCGGCTTTGGACAACAGGAGGACGTCACCCGCAGCACAGCGGCTGGCTTCGAAGCGCCCTGGTTAAACCCGTAAACTTGCAGACGCTAGAGGGGGCCGTGCCGCGATGCACTACAAAGTGATGCCTGAGCCGGGTCCGAAGGTCTGAGACGCCGCAACTGGGCCGAGTTTCAGGCGAAGGCGTTTGAGGGGGCGACGACGGACGAGACGCGGTGGGGCATCAACCGGATCAGCGGCGACTACGAGCTGCGGACGCCGCGCGGCGCGACGATCGTCAGCTGGTGGTGGGTCTTGGTGCCTGCGGGGCCGGGGCGATTCGCCCACGCAACCCGTCGGCGGGGTCGGCGATCAGGCCTGCGGCTCAGCTGACGCAATCTGTCGCATGGCAAGTTCGTGGTAGCGGTGGCTGCCGGACTGCCTTACCCTCGACCCTCCAAGTCGTCAGACGTTCCTCTCAGAGGCGGACGGCCTATTCAGCATTACCGCTCAGGGGTTGGGCGGTCCACCTTCAAGCGCTGTTGACCCGCGCGAATGGAGCTACCGCCCGTGAACACGCCCGACGCAACCGCGGTTCCAGAACCCGATCCCGCCGATGTCGAGGCGATCACCCGTGCGCGGCTGATCGCGATCGTCGAGTCGAGCGACGACGCGATCGTCAGCAAGACGCTCGACGGGACGATCACCTCGTGGAACAAGGGGGCCGAACGCATCTTCGGCTGGACGGCCGCGGAGGTGGTCGGCGGGCCGATCACTGTGATCATCCCGCCCGACCGCCTCGCCGAGGAACCGCAGATCCTCCGCCGCCTGCAGGCCGGCGAGCGCGTCGACCACTTCGAGACGATCCGGCGCACGAAGGACGGGCGGCTGATCGACATCTCCGTGACGATCTCGCCGATCCGCGACCGCGCGGGACGGATCGTCGGCGCCTCGAAGGTGGCGCGGGACGTCACCGAGCGCAAGCGGTTGGAGGAGGCGCTGCGCGACGAGGGGCGGGTCCTGGAGCTGATCAACCGGACCGGCGTCCTGATCGGCTCCCAGCTGGAGCTGCAGGCCGTCGTGCAGGCCGTGACCGACGCGGCCACGGAACTCAGCGGCGCGAGGTTCGGCGCGTTCTTCTACAACATCGTCAACGCGCAGGGCGAGGCGCTCGTGCTCTACACGCTCTCGGGCGCACCGCGCGAGGCGTTCGAGAAGTTCGGCCTGCCCCGCAACACGAAGGTGTTCGGCCCCACGTTCCACGGCGAGGGCATCGTGCGGTCGGACGACATCACGCAGGACCCGCGTTACGGGCAGATGGCGCCCCACCACGGCATGCCCAAGGGGCATCTGCCGGTGCGCAGCTACCTCGCCGTTCCCGTGATCTCACGCGCGGGCGAGGTGATCGGCGGGCTGTTCTTCGGACACCCCAACCCCGGCGTCTTCACCGGCCGAACAGAGCGAATCGTCCAAGGCATCGCTGCGCAGGCCGCGGTCGCGATCGACAACGCGCGACTCTACGATCGCGTCAAGGCCGGGGCCGCCGAGCGCGAACAGCTGCTCGCGGCCGAACGGGCCGCCCGGGGCGAGGCCGAGCGCGTCAGCGTGGTGAAGGACGAGTTCCTCGCGACGCTCAGCCACGAGCTGCGCACGCCGCTGAACGCGATCCTCGGCTACGCGCAGCTGCTGGCGGGCGGGCGGATGCAGTCGCCGGATGACCTGCGGGAAGCGGCGCAGGTGATCGAACGCAACGCGCGCGTGCAGACCCAGCTGGTCGAGGACCTGCTGGACATGAGCCGGATCATCAGCGGCAAGATCCGCCTCGACGTGCAGCAGGTCGACCTGCAGGACGTGATCCGGGCGGCCGTCGCGTCCGTGCGGCATTCGGCCGACACGAAGGGGATCCGCCTGCAGGTCGTGCTCGACCCGCTGGCCGGCCCGGTCCGCGGGGACCCGGCCCGGCTGCAGCAGTGCTGCTGGAACCTGCTGTCCAACGCGATCAAGTTCACCAACAAGGGCGGGCGGATCCAGGTCGGCCTCGAACGCGTGAACAGCCACGTGGAGGTGTGCGTCGTGGACGACGGGCAGGGGATCAGTCCGGAGTTCCTGCCCCATCTGTTCGAGCGGTTCCGCCAAGCGGACGCGTCAACGACCCGTCGACACGGCGGCCTCGGTCTGGGCCTGTCGATCGTCAGACAACTGGTGGAGCTGCACGGCGGATCGGTGCGGGCCAAGAGCCCCGGCGAGGGCCAGGGCGCGACGTTCTGCATCGAACTGCCGGTGATGGTGGTGCACGGGGCCGACGGCGCCGAGGCGCGGCAGCACCCGCGGGCCGCCAACGTTGCCTCGGCCGCGGTGATCGATAACCCCTCGCTGGACGGCATCACGGTGCTTGCGGTCGACGACGAGCCGGATGCGCGTAACCTGATCCGTCGCGTGCTGGAGGAGTGCGGCGCGCGGGTCGTCACTGCCGCGTCGTCGGAGGAGGCGATGGCGGCGGTCGCTCGGGAGCGGCCGGACGTGATCATCAGCGACATCGGGATGCCCGACGAGGACGGCTACGCGTTCATCCGACGCGTGCGGGCGCTGGCAATCGAGGCGGGCGGGCGGACGCCGGCGGCGGCGCTGACGGCGTTCGCGCGGGCCGAGGACCGGACGCGCGCGCTGCGGGCGGGTTATCAGACGCACGTGGCCAAGCCGGTCGAACCGATGGAGTTGACGGCCGTGGTGGCGAGCCTTGCCAACCGTACCTGATTCGGCGCGGGGGCAACCGGCCGGGCGACGTCGCACATCGTTCTTCGTCGACGCGACCGCATGAGGATCCGCGTTGGTCGCGATCGGAGCAAGTGCGATATTCGCCCGTGTCGCACATGGTGTACGGTCGCTACTGTTCACGCGTCGACGGGACTCCGCCGCAAGGTTCCCCCCCCTCCTTCTGCACCCATCGATTTTTCGTGCGCTTACCTCACCGTGCTCCCGTGCCAACAGCGCTCCGGCGGCAGATCAACAGGATGACAAGCATCAGGCAAGCAACGGCGACAGCGGCGGGGAACAGGACCGTCGTCACCGTGTACCGTTCCAGCGCGAACAGGACGAACAGGTTTCGGACCGCCGACAGCGTGAAGAACCCCGCGTGCTCGTCGTGCGGGTGCCAGTAGGCTCGCCGCAGGGCAGGGCCGAACCCCAGCAGGCCGACGATCGTCAGCGTGACGACCGCCCACAGCGGGTGGGACGTGATGAGCCAAGTGGCAGGGAGCACAGGGCCGCGAGCAGGAAGGCCCAGTCAGACACGGTGACGCGGCTGTCGACCCGCTTTGCGCAGGCCAACACCGCCACGTAACTGGTGATCAGGCCGGAGATCCCGATCGGCCACGCGCTCAGCCCAGCGCCGCCAGCCACTTGCGCAAAGAATACGGTGAGCGTAACCACTGCCCAGATCACCCAAGTGAACACGTGCGGCTTCGTTGTGCCCCGAAGGATCGAGCGGATGTACGACACGAAGATGATGACCGTTACGGCAACGGCGGCCAGCGAGAACAATAATGACGCGATGGGCACGCGGCCATGTTATAGGGGGTCGGCGCGTGGATGCTCAAGGGAGCGTACAGGCGTCGCCCTCAATCGCCGCGATCGCCTCGGCGTTGTTCCATTGCTGCCGCCACTTCCTAATAGTTGACGCTGAAACGCAGCCTCATCCACGCCTTCCTCTAAAGACGCCCTTTTCATCCCAGAGAAAGTTCGAAGAGGGTTTAGGCATGGGGAGCTTCATAACTTCTTGTCTGGAAAGTCGTTATATAGTTTGCCGCGAACCCTGTTAATTCCAGTTAACAGGGCTCGCTCGTTTTCGGGACTGGTTTTGCGGTGCTTTCGTGTTGGGGTGGATGAGAGAGGGGAGGGGAGAGGGCTCGCGCTTCACGTCGACGTCGCACAGGTCGATCTCCACCAGCAGGCGCTTGTCGATCGGCTTGGCGAAGACGACCTGATAAAGCCGCCAGACCGACGCGTTGGTGAGCACGACCCACTCGACGCCTTGGTTCGAAGCATAGTCGACCGCCTGCTTCACGTGGCGATCGTCGAGCTTCGTCCCGGCCGACTTGACCTCGATCAGCATCGACAGCTTCTCGCTGAGTTTTACGGCCAGATCGCAGAACGTGCCGCGGATCGAATGCTCGCTCGTCAGCTCGGCATACTTGTCGTAGCCGAACACGCCGGCTAGCAGATCTTTGACGAGCGTGACCGTGTCGGCCTCGGAGACGTCGCGGGCCTTCTGCTGCGCGATGACCGGCATGTAGCGCTTGACGCCGGCGACCATGCGATCGCGGACCTTGTTGGGCAGTGCCATGGTTCTCTTCCTTTTTGTTGAAGTGTTGCCGCCCATTATGCGCGACCGACGTACCACGTCCAAGTGAACGGGCCGCAACGTCAGAACGGGCAGTGGGTGAGGTGGATTTGGCCGGCCGACTCAACTTGCTGTCCCGCCCTAGATCGAGCAATGTCCCGCCAGCGCAGCGCGACGTGCGACGCGCAAACAAATTGGCCTCGCGGTGCGACTAACACCCGAGGCCGTGGCCATACCTGATTGAGAGGTACGACATGCCCGAGCATACCGAAGAGTCCCCGTCCGCACACGACCGTTTTAACGATGCCTTCGTCCCGACCTGCCGCTTCTATCCCGGCCGCGGAGACTTCGACCTCAGCCAGGCCCTGCTCGACGAGCAGGAGTACCGCCAGACGCACTGCGATTGTTGCGGCGGCGTGACGGCTGGCACGATCGTGGCGGGGGTGCACATGCAGATGTGCGATTCATGTTTGGCGGCGGCGCTGTGGGAGACGCTGGCGGAGATGGAGGAGGGAAGGGCGGCGTAATGTCTACGGGGTCAACTGCCGCATCATCATCGTGCGTTCCGCGGCCAGCGTTGCGCCGACCCGCTTTGCGGTCTTGCGCGTCACCGGATGTGCGTCACCAGCCTCA
>DASYHQ010000049.1 GCA_035998445.1 Tepidisphaeraceae bacterium
GGCGGCGGTGCGGGTGACGGTCCACTGGGCCGACGAGCCGCTGCCGGCGAAGTCCGCGTAGCCGCTGCCGGTGTAGCCGGCGTGCTGCGAGGACTTGGCCGTCCCGCCACCCAGCGTCGCGTCCTCCGCCTGCAGGACGACCGGCGCGGCAGGGTCGTCGTCGATCTCGGTAGCGGTGATCTCCAAGGGCACCGCAATCTCAGTTGAGGAGAATCGGAACGTTGCGCTATCCGAGGTCAGGTCTGCATCCTGCGCAGCGCGGATCGCCACGGTCTGCGGCACGTTCCAATTGTCGGGGGTGAACGTGATCGGCAGCGACGCCTCTAGCTGCAGATCCGGGTCCGAACCGGGAAAAGTCGCAGCGCTCACCGCCACGTTCCACCACGGACGACGATTGAGCGAAAGCGAGAATTGCGCGGTGGCCCCTTCCGGCACCGCGAGGGTTCCGCTGGCTGGCGTTGCAACAAGGGCCAGCGGCTGCGATTTGACCATAAAATCGGCACCCGTAAGGACCTGACCCGGAGCAACCGTCACCGTGAGCAGTCCGAACGCGGCGGGCGAAGTTTGCACGTAGTCGCCCGTGGGTCTGAACAATCCAATCCGATGCGTTCCCGCGGGCAGCGACGCGAACGTGTAGGAGCCATCCGTCCATGCTGACGTGCCCGATTGCAGATCGCCGGCGTCGAACCGATCGTTGTAGTTTCGGTCGATGTAGACCACCGCGCCATTCACCTTCGTATCTTCGCCAGCGTCGCGGTTGCCGTTTCCGTTCGTGTCAACGAATACTACGCCGCTGATCATCGTCAATTCGTCTCGATACAGGACCTCCTTCTGGGTGACGTTGCTGACCGCGTCGAGGGCATCTGTGGCTTGCACGTAGAACGTGTTGATGCCACCGGTCAAGGCCGAATGCGGCACTTGCGTCTCGTAGACATTGCTGCTCGAGCTGGCTGGCGTCGTCTGCTGCGAGATGAAGCCGTCTCCGCCCGCCCCGAGTTGCAGGCCAAGCGTGCCATTGCTCTCCTTGTAGAAGCGAACGGCACTGACCGCGCTTCCCGACGCGCCAGGAGTTGCCGACGCGCGAAGCGAGACCGTTTGGCCCGGCGAGACCGCAAATTGGCTGGGCATCAGGCCGCCGACGACGGGACCTAAGGTTGTGGCGAACGTTACGTTCACGACGTGCGTCCCGTTGATTTGGATCTCGTATGCGGCCTGCCACTGGTTCGTACTGTAGAAGGGCTGCGCCTGCACCTCACCAGCAGGAACGACCTGACGCAGTCGGTAGGATCCGCTCGGCAAACCGTCAAGCCGGAAGCCATCGCCATTCGTGGTCACCCGCCGCTCGTCTTCATCCAAGACGCTGTTGTTGTTGCGGTCGATATAGACGACCCGCCCTGCGGTGTTCACCCCGCTGACCTGCACGACTCCCTGAATCGCCCCACCGCCCATCGGCAGCACGGCGGACGACTCGGAGGTAACGCCACCGCCACCCGCCGCGTCCAGCAGGCTGGCCGTCGCCTCGATGGCGCCGCCGTCGCTGCGGTCTACGTTCAGAGGGATCTCGAACGACGCGTTGCCACTGGCATCGGTCGTGATGCTGGCGGTGCCGACGGGCTCACCGCGCCAACCGCTGCCCACGCGGTAGACGTCGAGCACGAGCGAGGTCGAGGGCAATCCGTGGTACGTGCCAACCGCCGTCGGACTGGTCAGAGTGCCACCGAATCCGGTCAAGACCGGCGCGTTCAGCAGATCGTTGGCCCCGGCGTCGGCGTCGTACGGGTCGTTTGCGTCAGGTCCAGGTGCGCCAAGGTCGATGTTGAGTGTCCGCAGGGTCGGGGGGTGCTGGTTCGAATGGAGGAAGTTGCCCCGTGCCAGAACGTGAGTTGACGCGTCGGACGGCCCGACCGCAATCCCGCCGGCGCCCGCAAAGGCGATCTCGTTGCCGGTGATGTTAACGGGCGACGGCGTGCCGCCACTGTTCGTGACGACGACGCCCGCGCTGCCCGCGCCGAGCGGTTCGCCGTTCACGCCCGGGCCGATCCGGTTGTTCAGGATTGCCACCGGGAGGTTGTAGTACCCGCCCAATATACGAATCCCGCTTTGCACGTTACCGGAGATGAGGTTCCCGCCCTGCGCATAGCCATCGGGTGCACCGATCGTCACTCCGCCGTTGGAGAGCGAGATGCCGACCTGGTTCGGGACCGCATCGGTGCCGGAGGCGTTCATGCCGATGTAGTTACCTTGGATCTGGATGCCCTCAGCCGAACCGGTGCCGAAGGCGATGCCGGTCGAGTTGCCCGAGATCACGTTGCGCGCTGCGGCGACCGTGCCGCCAATCGTGTGCTGCGTGCCCCAGAGGAACACGCCATATGCACTCCCTGCCGCGGCGTCCCCCGCGAGGTTCGTGCCAATGTAATTGCCTTCGACGCGCATGCCGACGCCGTTGATGAACACGCCAATGCCGCGGAACCGATTGATCGCCAGCCCCCGCACGACGGTGGCATCCGTGCCAACCGAGCCGCCGAACAACCGAAGCCCGCTCGCCGACTGGGTGATGAGCTCCCCCGATATCTCAATCAGCGGCTTCCCCGCGAAGCCAGGCTGCGTCGTTCCATCGATGGTGACGGCAGACCCAACGTCCGGCAACGCGCTCAGCGGCCTGATCGTAGCGGCACCGCCGTCACCGATGGCAAAGTGGATCGCGTCGGCGCCCGGGGTGCTGTTGGCGTCTAGGATCGCTTGTCGCAACGAGCCCACGCCACTGTCCGCGACCGTGCTGACGACGAAGTTCGTCAGGAGTTGGCGCGATTCCAGAGTCTCCACCGTACATCCGGTCCGGCCGAGTGCATTCGTCATGTTTTACTCTGAATGAATTGGCAACACTGAGACGGGCCCCCTGCTCAAGACCCAGCGGCAGCCATTACAATCGGTCGCCGACGACGCTGTCAAGGAACTTCCATGAGACGAATCCTCATCGCCAGCCACAGCCCGACGCTCACGACGGGATACGGCCGCGTCACACGCGAGTTTATCGCGGCGTTATCTGGGGCCGGCTTCTCGGTCTATGCCGTCGGTGCGGGTTATGACGGTGCGCCTCACGCGGAGGGCATCCCAATCATGCCCGCGACGCTCCCGGGGCTGACGACCGCGATCGGACGTGCCGTGGAAGAAGTGGCGCCACAGGTGGTCCTGACGATCGGCGATCCGTGGATGTTCGACGACATGCCGGCCGTACGACGGGCACATCCGTTTTCCCGTTGGCTCGCCTGCTTCCCCATCGACTCCGTTCCCATTCCGGATCTGTGGAAAGCATGGATGTGTTCGGCCGACGGAGTGATGGTCTTCAGCCGATACGCGGCGGACGCCGTCCGATCACAAGCTAGTGTGGATGCCATCATTCTTCCGCACGGCGTTGATACCGCAAGGTTCTTCCCTGCCGACCCGATCGTCGCGAAGGCACGCGTGGGGGTAAGCGATAAGTTCGTCGTTGGCACGGTCGCAGCAAATCAGCGGCGCAAGAATCTGCCGGCCCTCTTCGACGCCTTCGCCCGGTTCGCGCGCGGCAAGGATGACGTGGTGCTGTACCTGCACACGCCGATCGTTGGCGAGCTCGATCTGCAGCCGCTGATCGAACGGTTCGGCATCACCGAGATCACGCGCGCGACAGTGCACTACGACGCACTTCACGGCCTGAGCGACGTCGGTTTGGCGACGGTCTACAACAGCTTCGACGTCTTCGCGCTTCCGACCATGGCTGAAGGCTTCGGGCTACCCATCCTCGAAAGCCAAGCATGCGGCGTGCCGGCGCTGGCCACTGACTGCTCGTCCTGCAGCGAACTATTGCCCCACCCGCTGCAGCGTATCCGCGTGCGCGGTACAGAGATGCATGCCAACGGCATGGTACGGTCGCTGATCGATGAGGCCGACCTCGCAGATCGGCTAGATCTGCTTTACCAGGACCGGGCGACGCGTGACGAACTGGCTCGCCGGTCCTTGCGGTTTGCCACCGCGTGCCAGTGGAAGATACTCCTGGCACCAATGATTGATCTCGTCGCGTCGTTGAGCAGCACACCGTTCGACCGGACCGTCACCAGCTCGAGGCACGACGTGCTATGACATCACTTCGCTCCCGCACTCCGCACTCCGGACACCGCTCCGGCGTGGCACGAAGATCGTAGCCGCATTGTCGGCACACCCCCCGCCGCCACGCCGCGCCGCCCCATCCGCCAGCGGTTGACGCACGACGACGACATCGAGGGCGCGGCCGTGAAGATGTCTTTTGCACGGACGCTGCTGGAGGGCGTGATCTTTCAGCCTCGCATCATGGTGTGGGCGCTGCGGCACAAGCATCAGTTGCGGTACTTGGTGGCGATCGAAGTGACGATGGCGCTGGTCCTGCTCGTGACCTGCATCGCAACGCTGCCTTGGACGCCGGTCCTCCCGGTGTACGCGGTGCTGATGGTCATGGGCGGCTGGGTGATCCCACTGGTCACGTCCTACCTGCCGCATAACCCTGACGGTCCGACGGCACTGCTGCAGACGAAGTTGTTTCGCGGCAAGCTCGCTTCGATCGTCGCGATGGAGCACCTTTATCACCTCGAGCACCACCTGTACCCCATGGTGCCGCATCACAACTGGCCGGAACTGGCGCGGCGGCTGGACCCGGTCTTCAAGTCAGCCGGACTGCGACCGATCGTGCTCGGCTTCTAGCGATAGCCGCCCCTCGTCAGATTACCGGTTATGATCCTTGTGCATGACGGCAGCGGTCGATGATCAGCGGGGGTTCCTGGCGGCGCTCGTGGGCGATGGTCGGCCACTCCTGACGTTGACCGGCCTGGCGCTCGTTCTCTCCGGCACCTTCGCAATCTTCCAGTCGGCCACCGGCCACTTCCTGCCGCAGGACGTGCAGTACCTCGGCATGACCAGCGAGGCGCTATGCAGCATGAACCAGTGCCGCATCGTCCACTTCATGTTCCACGACCGGGTTAGCTTCGGCGGCGTTCTGGTCGCGCTCGGTTCGCTGTACATGTGGCTTGCCGAGTTCCCGCTGCGTCATGGCGAGCCGTGGGCGTGGTGGCTGTTCGTCCTGACCGGCCTCGCCGGCTTTGGCAGCTTCCTCGCCTACCTCGGTTACGGCTACCTGGACCAGTGGCACTTGGCCGCCACGCTCGCCCTGCTGCCGGTCTACATCGTGGGCCTGTTCCGCTCGCATTGCCTTATCTCACGTCTCACGACGACTTCTCCGAGGTGCTTGGGCAGGCACGAAATCGATGTGGTGTGGAGGTCAACGTACATCGCCCACGACCGTGCCGGCTTCGGTGGCGGGCTGCTGAGTGCCGGCATCGCGGTGCTGTTCTGCATCTGGTGCAGCCGGCCGAGCCGCAGCCTCTGGCAGGTGCTGCTGTGGGCGGGGTCGGTCGGCTTCGCGACGGCGATCGCCATCCATCCGGTCATCGGCTACACGAGCTTTACCCACCCGGCGCCCGCCGTCGCAGTGGCACTGCTGTTCCTCTTGGGCATGTCGCTGTGCTACAAACGCATGATGGCCCCCTGAGGAGGATGCTAGCCGCTGTACTTTCCGCACCCCGTCCCACACGCCCCCCGATCCCGGCACGGTTGTTAACTGGTGACCGGAAATAGAGCGGAGAATCCGAGAGTTCTTGGCCAGGGGAGGCCGGAACGGTCGGACGCGGCCTTCGTGCGTCGCTCTCTCCCCTTCTTAGCTGAGAGCGTCCAACTCGAAAACATTGGAAAACCAGCCCGAAAACGAGCGAACCCTGTTAACTGGAATTAACAGGGTTCGCGGTAAATGCCTAGGCATGCAGTGTCACCGCATTGGTGCCGTAGCCAATCTACAGGGTCTCACCGCCGTCGGTGCCGGCGGATCTCCATTTGTGTAAACTGTGTCAACAATCCGTGCCTTCGCCAGCTTTTCATTGATGAAACAGGGTTATGGCTACAGAACGGGTTCCAGTTCGACTTTGTCCGTCTGCACGAGACACCCTCCACTGGCGGCCCCGAGGTCGGATACCATGAGCCGCACGTAGACGGTTCTATTGGCGCTGGTGCTTATGGAGCCGGCGGTCAGGCGCTGAAAGGACGGACTGGCGCTGTAGAGGTCCAGCGGCGCGCCGACGTTCGTGTAGGGGCCGTTGAGCGAGGTCGCCACCGCGACCTGAACGATCGGCGCATTGGGACGTCGCTTGAACGTCACCTTCAGGGTGAAATCGCCGGGCGGCACCCCGTTAACGGCGTACGTCACGTAGTCGCCCACCCCCGTGGCGGCGTAGTTGCTCGTGTAGCCCAGAGACGCCTGCGCATCGGCGAACTCGCCGTGCGTCGCTCCACCACTGGCCGTGGGGCGGGCGCTGGTTTCGGTGCGGACGAGGGTCGCCCCACCGCGGTAGAGCGCGACGTTCTTACCCCCACCGCGGCCAGGCAGGCTGCTGGCAATGAGGTTGGCGTACGTCGAACCGTCGCGCGACTCGCGGAAGTGGGTGTACCAGTCGAACGTGCCCGAGTTGGTGCCGCTCGGCGGGTACGCGAGCGAGCCGTAACTTATGGACACGTATCCCTGGTTGTTGACGAACGCCGGTGGCGACGAGGCGGTCGGACCCTGTCCAACCACCCCCTTGAAGTTCGGGAACTGCAGGCCGCCCAGCACCTCGCTGCGGCCGAAGTTCTGCGTCTGGAGCACGGTCGTGGGGTGCTCGATCTTCAGGCCAAGGATCCAGAGGTTGGCGCCGTCGTTCGTGATCTTCACCGCCTGGCTCCCCTCGGGGTTGAGGCTGCGCGCCCACACGTTCTGTCCGCGCCGGAAGGTCATGCCGCTGATGGCGGCGTCCTCGAAGTAAACGTCGCCGGCGTTGGCGGTCGGCAGGTAGGCCTGCGTGGCGGCCTGCGTGAAGACGAGCAGCCCGGTGAACACGAGCGGGCGTGCGGTGTCGTGCAGGAAGCCCTGCGCCCCGGCGGTCGTCAGCGTGTCTATGTGAAGCCGCAGTTGCGCGCGGTCCACGATGACCGGCTCTGCCGTCGCGCCCATGAATTTCAGGAACGGCGCCGGGCTCGTGGCATTGGTGAAGATGCTGCCGGTGGTGGCCGCCGCGATCGTCGCGTGGTCGAAGACGATCTTGCGGACGGTCGCGGGCACCGTCAGGGTGGTGCTGATGCGGTACCAGGCCCATCCCTTGAAGTAGACGACCGGCTTGCCCGAGTTCAACGCCGACTGAATGGCCGCCGTGTCATCGCCACCGCTGGGCGCGCCCACGTAGGCCCAGTCGCTGGCGACGTTCAGGTTCTCGTACTCGGGCGTCTCGTTGACGGGCAGGTTGAGCGACGTGCCGGGCGCGTCGGGGAAGTTCTTGGCGACGGCATGCGAGACGAACTCGCCGACGTTGCCGGTACGGGTGGTCGTCACGCCGGCGACCGTGCTGCTGATCGACGTGCCGTACCCACCAAAGGTCGTGTTGCGGATGAACAGGGCCGAGGCGTCCGGGCTGCTGATGGCCGTGGTGCCGGCGGCACCTCCGGTGAAGCTGGAGTCGACCAAGACGACGTTCCCCTGGCGGATGTTGTTGGTGGCGTTGCGCGTGAAGGTGAGTCCGGGCACCGAGTTGATGCTGCGCAGGTCGCGGAACGACCAGGTCGGCCCGCAGCCAGGGCTGTTGATCGCAGTGGTCATTTGGCCGCGAAGCGTCACGTGCTCGAAGTTCATGTTGCTGTACATCGAGTAGGCGGGCCCCTGTATGCCGTACTGAAACCCGGTGATCAGCACGTCCTTCACGAGGCCTGGGCCATTGTCGTCGCGGGCCATGCGCAGGCCTGCGAAGCCCGCGGCGCCGTCGGACAGGATGTTCACGTCCCGCAGCTGCCCCTCGTTGCTCGTCTGGTAGCTGATGCCAACGGCCCCAGTGTTACCGCTGCCCATGTGGATCGAGAGGTCACGTGCGCCGTTGAGGAAGGCCATGTTCCCGGCCCCGTTCACGTCGCTGTACTTGTGGATGCTGTCCGAACTGGCGGTGTACAGGACAGCATTGGGAGACCATGTCGCAGGGTCTTCGTCGGGCGTGGACGTGAACGTGTTGTTGGCCAGCTTCACGACCGTATTGCCACGGCTCTCGCCCTGCAGGACGATGTAGCCGCGCCACCCGCCCCAGGAGGTCGTGTCGGGCACGAGTTGGTTGGTGGCGCTGTCGACCTTGTACGTGCGCCATTCCAGCTGCTTGCTGACCTTGTAGGTACCGTCGGGCAGGTAGACGACCTTGCTGGCCACGGTGTTGGCGTTGCCGGCCACAGAGCTGATCGCCTGTTGAATGGCGGCCCAGTCATCGGCGATGCCGTCGCCGACCGCGCCGAAGTCCTTCACGTTCACCTGGTTCAGGTTCGCGGGAAAGACCCGTCGCCCGCTGTAAAAGTTCGCCTGCGGTACGACCTCGTACGTTCCGGCCGCCATTCCCGGACGGTTCCACTCCAGGCGCAGGGTGCCGGAGGCCGTGTTGTCGTAGTACTCGACGCGCAGCTGATACTTCCGTCCCGCCGCCAGCGCGATGCTGCCGGAGTCGTAACGGGGGCCGTGATCGTTCCACGCATTGATGACGAGCTGCCCATCGACCCAGACCCGCACGCCGTCGTCGCTGTAGGTGCGGAACGTGTACGTGGATGAGCCGGTCCCGTGTAGCGTCTCCACCTCACCCGTGAAGCGAGCCGACCACGTGTCCGAGTCGCCGGTTGCCATGGCTGCGGGCCTACCACCGCCCCACGCACCATCGGCGATGGACGTACCACCAAGGTTGACGACGATCGCCGGGTGCGGCACCCCCTGAACCTCGCGCGCCTGCGTGACGTTCGCTCCATCATAATAGACCACCGACAACCCGTCGCCCGCGAGCAGCACGCGGGGTTCAAGGGCATCGACCATCGCACGGCGAACACGGACATTTGGAGAGACCATGGAGGACCTCAAGAGTTGAAAGGGGGACAGACATCAACGACGCAGAAATGACCCAATGCTGAGCGCGGCGCGGCTGGCACCAATCGGAATGGATATTGGAAACGAACGCTCGATTGAGTTTGGTTACGATCGAACTCTGTGTCACACAAACAGACCGAGGCCAAACGATAGAAGCAATTATCCGGGCATTATGATGACTGCCAGTTCGGTAGCGGACGCTTAAGTTCCGCACGGGCCGACGCGCACGCTGTCAACGGAAATGTTCGTACAATCTTCAACGGCATCGCGCATCCCGCGGCACGGCAACAGCGCGCGCGATTAGCGATTAATCAACACCGTACTTGAGCGTCAACAAGTAGATCGCCGCGTAGTCGGCTTCCAACCGGAGTTGCGGCACGCGTTCGGCGTGCCCGTCGAGAAACAGGAAGTTGCCGCCGCGCTGGTGGCGGTTCTCCAACGCGGGGAAGGACGTCGCCGTGTCGTACGGCGGGCCGGAGCGGTACCAGAAGGGATTGGTCACGCTGTTCATCTGCGCGTACGGGTAAGCCGAGCGGATCGTGTCCCAGAGGATCGTCCGCTGCGCCGGACGCTTGAATCGCGACACGCGCGGCCAGGGTGGCGTCGGGTTCTCCGTGCGGGCACAGATGTAGGACCGACCGTTGAAGTTTGGCAGCGACGAGCGGTTGTCGGCAGGGCACGACCAGATCGTACTGCGGCTGGGGTCGGGCCCGGTGCCGCTGACGTACGGGCGAAAGTACAGACCGGTAAACGACCCGGCGAACGCATTACCGTCGGCCCCGACCGCCCCCTCATAGCTCGGTTGCGGCCCGCCCCACGGCAACGCGCCGTTGAATCGCGTCGCGTACAGGTTGATGGCCAAGCCGAACTGCCGAAGGTTCGACGCGCAAACCACCGTCTGCGCCGCCGCTCGCGCCTTGCTCAGGGTCGGCAGCAAGATCGCGATCAACAACGCGATGATCCCGCTGACGACGAGGAGTTCCACCAACGTGAACCCGGCTGCCCTGCTGGGGCGAACGGTTTGCATCATGGTCATTCCTCCGGCAATTCATCGGCTCGAGCCACGCCCCCTTCTCGGCCTTGCGCTTACGCGTTGGGCCGACGACGCAGCGCCAACATGGCAAGGCCCACGCCAGCCAGAGCCACGACCGTGGGTTCAGGAACCGCGGTGATGGCGGCGAAAGTGCTGGGGGTGGCATCGTAAAGGCGGAACGCGTCGAAATCCTGCAGGCGCTCGTTGCTGGTGGTGTTGACCTTGCCGAAGTTAAAGTTCGGCACGCTGAAGCTAGACGCCTCGTTCGTGAAGTTGATGCTCGTGGTGCCGCGCAGGGCCGGGTTGCTGGAGGTCAGGTCGCTCGTGTCGATTGCGGTGTTGCCCTCGACGATGAAGAGATGCCCCGTGGTGTTGCCCGCCGCACCGTCATTCGTGTAGAGCACGGCCACGTGATAGAGCGTGTTGGCTGCGATCGTGAACGCCTCGGGCGCACGCACCTTCAGGGCGCCACCGCTGGTGATGACGTCGACCTGAAGTGCCGTGTCTTGGCTGCCCGAGTCGCTATTGACGATGAGCCGAGCGCCGTTGCCACTGCTCGAACCCGCATCGATCACGCGAAGCGTGTTCACCGACGTGGTGGTACCGTTCACCGCGATGTCCGATCGCAGGAAGAAATCGAATCCCCCTTTCATCACCCGCTGCCCGCCGATCTGCGTGGTCAGGACCGACAGCGAGTTACCTGCGCTGGGCGCGAGGTTCGCGACCTGCACCGCTTGCGGGTTCTGCGCGTTGTTAACGGGCGATATCGTGCGCAGGAACCTGTTACCCTCCGGACCAAAAGTGGGAGAGGTCTCGATGGTCGTCCGATTGCTGGTCGTCGCAATAGTGGCGGTGCCGCCCGTCACACCTTGTATGGTGCCGTCCGAGGTCGCGCTGTCGAAGTCAACCGAATAAACGATCGCCGCATTAGCGCTAGACACCAAAGTCGCCGCCATCGTGATTCCCGCAACGATGGCCCCGAAACGCTTCTTGCTGACCTTACACATTGCTTCCTCCTAGACGATCCCAGAATTGGGAGCCGTCGAAATGTTCCGTGAAAAAACCAGAGCCGCAAGGGATCCACGAACCTGCTTGCCCAATCTAAGCGCTTATAATGCACCATAAACGCTTGTAAAGCAAATCCTTTCCGGAGAACTGTTGTGCCGACCTAGAAATAGGGTCGCGTCTGCTACCTCGCCGCGATGGTGAGAGTTAAAATTGGGATTGTGGTTGCTTTACAAGCGTTTATATGAGATATATTGCGCCATACCATGGCAGTCACCCTCGCCGACATCGCAGCACGAAGTGGTCTTTCGACCTTCACTGTCAGTAACGTGCTCGGTACGCGTCCGCACCTGTTCAAGCCCGAGACACGCGAGCGCGTCTGGGCGGCGGCGCGGGAGCTGGGGTATCGGCCCAACAGCGCTGCCAAAGCGATCGCCACCGGGCGGTTTAATTGCATTTCGCTGCTGATGAGCCCGATGCCCAACCGCAGCTCGCTGAACTCCGAGGCGATGCGCGGCGTGCACGACGTGGTCGCCGAGCGAGGTAATCACCTCAACATCACCTGGTTGCCCGACGAACTGCTGACGAGCTCGACCTTCATCCCGAAGATTCTCAAAGAAACGATGGCCGACGGCCTATTGATCAACTACTTCCAGGAGATCCCCAAGGCGCTGGTGGGCCTCGTGGACGTCAACCGGATCCCGTCGATCTGGATCAATTCGAAGCAAGGTGGCGACTGCGTGTGCCCCGCCGACGTGGCTGGCGCCGAAATGGCGACGCGGCGGTTCATCGAGCAGGGGCACCGAGACATCGTGCTGCTGGATTGCTCGACGTCCACCCACTACAGCGCCGTCGACCGCGCCACCGGCTATGCGAACGCCATGACCAGCGCCAGCCTGAAGCCCCGGCTCGTGCGCGCCGCGGAGACCGTGCCGCTGCCCGACCGCACCGCGTACATTCGCGCCTGGCTGGCGCGCGAGCCGGTGCCGACGGCAATCCTCTGCTACTCGGAGACGAGCGCGCACCCGCTGATGATGGCGCTGTGCGCCCAGGGCCTGCGCGTGCCGCAGGACGTGTCGGTGATGACGTTCCACTACTCGCCGGCCGACTCGACCGGCATCGCGATCGACACGGTCATCGTGCCCGACGTGGAGGTGGCCCGCCGCGGCGCGCAGATGCTGATGAAGAAGATCGAGGAGCCGAAAGTTCGGCTGCCCGAGCAGACGGTATCGTGCGGCTTCGCCGAGGGCGTCACCTGTGCTCCGCCACGGGCCGATCGATAAATCGGGCGGTGATGACCTATCGTTCGAGGCCGCGTTCGGCAGCGACGGTAGTCAGTTCATACGGTTTGCCACACACGCATTGCGACGCCGCCCACGCCGGGCGCAACGTCGCAGGAGGGATGTTCATGCGATCCATTTCTCGTCCAACCGCGTTTACCCTCATCGAACTGCTGGTGGTGATTGGTATCATCGCCCTGCTGATCTCGATCCTCCTTCCGTCGCTCAACCGCGCCCGCGAGGCGGCCAACAAGGTGCAGTGCGCCAGCAACATGCGCCAGCTGGGCCTGACGCTGCACATGTACGCCAACGGACAACGGGGCTGGCTGCCCCCCGCCTGCATGAGCGCAGCGCGGTTCAATGCCGGCACCAACTCGGGGGGCACCGGGGCCGACGACGAGATCACGTACAACAGCTGGCTTCACGTGATGTTCAACGCCAACGTCATCTCGCGTGCGGCGGCCGAAGCAAACTGGACCGAATCGTGCCGGTTGAAGGTCATGCAATGCCCCTCCGAGACCCGCGAGGGCAATGGAACGATGTGGAGCTATCGGCCAAGCGTCTTCGCGTTCGGATTCCCCAAAGGCTCGGGCACCACACCCGCCTCGCCGGTCCAACAGATGTCCAAGCTTGCGCAACTGCGGCCGGCGGCCCAGTTCATCCTGATGACCGAAGGCTACCAGGGCAGTCCCAGCCGCACGCAGGCGACGAAGCGCCCTCATGGCCTCGGGGCGACCGACTCCCCGTACGGGTGGGACGTGAAGCATCGCCGGCAATCGAACTTTCTGATGGCCGACGGTCACGTTGAGCCGTTCCGATGGGTCGCTACCAACCTCGTCAAGACATCGCCACAGGCTTGGTGCTTCTCGTCAAACTGGGAGCCTGCCATTGCCCAGAATCAATTCAAGTGGGATCGCGAACAGATCGGCTTAACTCGGGATTGGTGAGGAGCGATCGCTTTCGATTAGCCTCTGCCGAGCCGGACCTACAGTCTTCCTTGCAGCTTTCCATGAATCCAATTGCACTTACCTCGCGTCGACTCCTCTCCGCCACCGTCATCGCGCTGGCGGTGGCTCAGGCTTGCAATGCGCAACAGAGCAGCACGCAGCCTGAACCCGCCGCTACAAGTGAGGCGAGCGTGAGCACGTTTCCCGCACAGTGGATCATCCCGATCGGCAAGGACGTGGTGCTGGGCGGTGCCGAGGCGCGGTCCGTCGTGCTTCGGCCGAACCTGGCGCTGATCAACCGGCTATGGCTGTCGCCCAGCGACCTCCAGCAGGCCCAACTGCTGGTAAAGCTGCAGCCGCCCAAGCCGAACGAGGCGATTTCGCTAGCGGGCGCGCTGGCGACCGACGGACAGCAGATCGAGTTCGCCGCTCAGCCCGGGCTGCAATCGTTCGACCTGCGGGACGGCGAGCGCGTGGCACTGGCGGTCTGGCGGCACCAGTGGCACTACGACGGGGGCGGCGAAGCGTCGGCGTTGCGCGTGACGCGCATGTCCGACGATAAAAGCGTCGCGCTGCCGGCGTTCGTGGATCGACCGAGCGTCACCACCGAACTGGGGACGTTCCGCCTCGCCGGACTGTCGAAGCGGGGCAAGCTGCCGATCGTCGAGAAGCAAGTCGACGCCGTGCGCGGCGAAAAGTCCGGCGAGTGGACGATCGCCGAGGGCCGCGGCATCAGCATGCGATCCAGCGAGGACGGGAACATCCGCTTCCACACCCAGGGCCAGTCGCAGGCGGGCGACGCGTTCGACTTCGCGCCGGCAATCGTGTTCGAGCCCGCCTCGCCCGGCGCCTATACGTTGAGCGGCCAGCTCAGCATCCGCAGTGGGCAGGCGGCCGACAAGAACCAGGCCGAACCGATGAGTTGGACGGTACTGGCGATCGGCGGCAAGGCCGCCGCGCCGTCACCCGCGGTCCTGCAGGTACATCGCTTGTTGCGCGCGTACGACGTCGCGTCGGTGCAACGGCCCGTGGCAGGCGAGGATTACGACGCGCAGCCACTGGCCACCGCGGCGATCGACCCCAAGAGCAAGGAAGTGCGCCTCGACGGGTTCGCCCCGCTGTTGTCGCGCGTCGCGTCCGGCGATCTTGAGGATCATGGGCTGCTGTTGACCGTCGCCAATGCCCCGGGTGCGGCCGCCGGCCAGCGGCTTGCGCGTTACACCCTGCCGGCGGCGGGGGTGAACGGCGAGCTGTCGATGCGCGCCCACCCTACCTATCAGCTCTTCACCAACCCGCAGTGGCCGACCGCGGGCGTGTATACCGTGGTACAGGACGGACACCTCAGCTACGAAGGGAAACGGCTGCGCCTCTGGGGCGTGGCGGGTGGCGTGGGCGATGGCAACTATGAGCGAGCCGCGCAACGCCTCGCTCGCCTGGGCTTCAACGCGATCCGCCTCTGGGGGCCCGGTGGACAGGGCCAGAAGGGCTCGCCGACTTACGATGCGGCATCAACGCTCAAGGGCGAGCTGCGCGACACGTCGACGCTAAAGCCCGGCGAGCGCAACAACCTCGACGAGTACGACCGATATATCGCTGCCTGCAAGGCGCAGGGCCTGTTCATCATGTGCCCGCAACTGCAGAACGGCATGGGCCGCGAACTGCTGGCACAGGACGGTTCCTTCGTCGCCGGTGGCGACGACTGGGCCGACTGGAAGGCCGCCATCGTGAACACCGAGGCCAAGGGCCACACGTTTTGGAAAGCCCTCGACGAACGTCTGATCAAGGCGCAGCGGCAGCACGCGGTCAACTTCCTGACGCGCGTGAACCCGTATACCGGCGTGCGCTACGCCGACGAGGAATCAATCGCGATCTGGGAGATCCACAACGAGCACTTCCTGATCCGCCAGGTGCTGGACAACGGCATCGACACGTGGCCGAAGTACTTTCAGGACAAGCTGACCGCCCGCTGGAACGGCTGGCTGAAGACCCGCTACGCCGACGACGCCGCGCTGCGCGCTGCCTGGGGCGAACTGGCCGACGGCGAATCACTGGCCGGTGCTAGCGTGGCGCCCGCGCCGGCGTTCCCGCGGCGCACGAAGTATCCCAAAGCGCGGGCCGAGGAGTTCGTCACGTTCATCAGCGAGTTCATCACGAACTACTACAAGGACTACGAGGCCTTCTGCCGCTCGCTCGGCACGCCAGGCAAGGGCGTGGCGGTCGTTCCCTTCTCGTACGACACGCAGTTCCGGCCGAACATCCCGTGGAACTACAGCGCCGGCGCGCAAGCCGACGTGAACAACTTCGGCATGTACTTCTGGAACACCACGCCCAGCCTCGACGCCCCCCCGAGCACCTACGTGATGGACTCGCTGACGATCGCCGGCAAGCCCACGGTGATCTACGAGACGAACTCGGCGCGCCCCAACCCCTACCGCACCGAGCGCCCGTTCATGAACGCCGCGCTGGCCGGCTGGCAGGACTGGGATGCGATGTTCTACCACTACTACCACAGCAAGCCCTGGATCGACGAGCAGTTCCTCGCGACCGACCTGCAATACATGTCGCCCGGCTTCTACTGGAGCGCCGTGGAGATCGAGCGCGACCCCACGATGCTCTCGGCGATCGCGCTGGCGGGTCGCGCGTTCATCAACGGATACGTGGCGCCGGCGCCCGACCCCGTCACGTACGAGATCGGCAAGAAGGGCATCACCGGGTACGACCTCTGGAACGGCCTGTCCATCGGCCGCGCAACCTTCCAGCGGGGCGCCGGACTACGGTACCTGCCCAATGGCGACTTTGGGGTGCGGGAGCGCGGCGCGACGGCCGATACATTCCAAGGACGCGTGACGGAAGCGGTGCGTTCTGGCGAGCAGATCACATGGGATTGGCCCAACGGTCGGTTGATCATCGACGCGCCGCAGGTAAAGGCCTACGTCGGCAGGCCTCCTGCCGACGGCGGTTGGTATCGGTTCAGTGACGGCCTGTCCGTCGGCGCGTTCACCAACGATTTCGTCTCGTTTGCCGCCGTCAGCGCCGACGGCAAGCCGCTGGTCGGCCCCGACCCTGCGCAGCGCATCTTCATCAACGCCCGCCGCGACGCCACCAACACCGGCTTCGACATGGACCGCTCGGTCGCCCGGCCCGGTGGTGGTCATACGGACCCCGTCGAACAGGCCAAGGCCATTCGCACGCTCGGCCGCGCACCTATCGTCGAAGACCGCGTGCCTTACGTGCTGGCGTTCCCCACGAACGTCACCGCGCGGTTCACCGGTTACGACGCGATCATGCGGCGAATTGACGACCGCGCGATCGAGGGTGGCAACGAGGTTCGCTCCGACGGGCTACCGCTATTCATGGGCATGCTGGAGATCACGGCCCGTGGGGCAACGGTCGAAACGCCGCAATCCACCCCGGCCAGCCGCTCGCCCGTGGCAGTCGCTGAGGATTCGAACCGAAACGCGGGGTCCAATCGCGACGCGGCCGTGAGCAAGGTGTGGCACCCGATTGCCAGCCTCCATTGGTCCGACTCGTACTCGGCCGCCCACCAGGCCGTACGCAACTCGACCATGATCATGACGACGATCAGCCCTGAAGATCGCTCAGATGCGGCCGCCAAGACGATCCTGCTGACCGAGGCCGAAGCGCTGTTCAACCTACCGGCGAACCTCGAGATCGCCTTCGCGGACGACAAGATGCAGTCCGTGATCGCCACCTTCTCACGACCGCCCGCGATGGCCGATGTGCTTGAGGCCTATAGCGAACGCTTCGGCAAGCCCACCGAACAAAAGCTGGCCGACGTGGGCTACGCCAGCAGCAAGGTCGTCTGGACCTCAACCGCCGACGATACCCGGCTGACCGTGACGGTGATGGAGACGCAGGGAACCATGACGATCGCCTTCCGCTTGGCACGATAGCATCCGACGCGCTCGGTCGTCGGCGACCGAAGGCCCGTCAGTGGAGACCGCTACAGCATGACCGCAGATGACATCACCGTCCCCGCCCTCGCGCGCCGCCAAGTCCATTTGGATTTCCATACGTCGGAATACATCGAGGGCGTCGCTGGCGACTTCGACGCGCCCACATTCGCCCGAACGATGCGCGAGGCGCACGTCGATAGCGTCACGCTCTTCGCCAAGTGTCATCACGGCATGAGCTACTACCCGACCGCCGTCGGCACGCGTCACCCGCATCTCGCCGGCGGTCGAGATCTGCTGGGCGAACAGCTCCAAGCACTGCGGTCAGCGAACATCCGCACGCCCGTCTATACGACCGTTGGCTGGGATGAGGACGTCGCGTCGCGGTTTCCACAGTGGCGGCAGATGCGGCGCGACGGCACGTTTGCGCAGCTTGCAACCAGCGCCGACGGTCGCACGCGCCAGCCCGGCGGGTGGCGGTTCAACGACTTTGCGCACGCCGACTACTTGGACTACATCGAAGCGCACGTGCGGGAACTGGCGGCGCTGTACGGCGACGCGATCGACGGGTTCTTCTTCGACATCGTCTTCTACGATGAGGACGCCGCCTGGTCACCCGCCGCCGTCGCACTGCGAGCGCGGCATGGGCTATGCGAGGCTAATCGTGGGACCCATGCGCGCGTCGAGTCGATCGCGCAGGCCGCATTCGCGGAACGCTTCACGCGCGTCGTGCGAGGCCTGTTGCCGCGCGCGACCGTCTTCTACAACACGCCCAACCCGCTCAGCGTGGATGCGCGCTATGGCGTGAAAAGTCGCCACCCGCACCAGACGCATTGGGAACTGGAATCGCTGCCGAGCGGGTTCTGGGGATATCAGCACTTCCCACGGCTAGCACGCGCGGTCGACGGTTGGGGCAAGCCGTGGCTGGCAATGACCGGACGATTCCAGAAGATGTGGGGCGACTTCGGTGGGCTCAAGCCGCGCGCGGCGCTCGAGTTCGAGTGTTTCCGCAGCCAAGCTCTGGGCGGGGCAAACAGCGTCGGCGACCAGCTTCATCCCCGGGGCGTGCCCGACGCGTCAACCTATCGGTTGATCGGCGATGTGTACGCCCAGTGCCGCGCCGCCGAGCCGTTCTATGCGGGGTCGTCGGCACTGCCGCAGGTCGGCATCGTCCTGCCGACCCATCCTGATGTCGATCCGATCGCGGGTGACAAGAGCCTCGAGGGCGCAGTCGGCCTTTGTGAGGAACTGCACTACGAATGCGTCGTGCTCGACGACGGCGTGACCGATGTCGAACTGGCCCGACTCGATCTCGTTATCCTGCCCGACAGTTCCACAATCACTGATACGTTGGCGGCCCGGCTTGCCACCTACCGAGCAGGTGGCGGACGTTTGCTTGCGTCGTTCCGCGGCGCGACCGACGTCCGAGGCGATTGGGTCATACCGTCGATGCCGCTCAGTTTGGCCGGAACCGTTGCGCGACACCCAACGTTCTGGCGCACACGCGACGGATTTGCGCCAGAGTTGGCCGGTGGCGATCGCGTCCATTACGCGGCGGGCCTGAACGTGGTGGCCGGGGCCGGGGTGCAGGTCTTGATCGACCGCGCCGAACCCTACTTCAACCGGACCGACCTCACGTTCTGCTCCCACTTCCACACCCCAGCCGAGCCCGTCGCCAGCAAGTATGCGGCTGCCCTCGCAGGTGAGGGTTTCATCTACTTCGCCGATCCCGTTTTTCGGGAGTATCGGCAAACGGGCAACACCGCGGTGCGCGCCGCCGTGGCAGCCGCATTCGCGCAGCTCATCGGCCCACCTCAGTCCGGGGCAGGCCTTCCCTGCACCGTACTGGTCGTGCCCCGCCGTCGCGGACGAGACTTACTGTTGACGCTGTTGCACTACGTTCCGGTCCGCAAGGCGATCGACATCGACGTCATCCAGGAACCCTCGACGTTCGCCGGCGAAAAAATCCGCCTGCCCGAGCGGGCGCGTGTCGTCCGGTCGTTCAAGGGCCAAGCCCTCGAACGTACGGCTGAGGGCAGCTTCGCCCTGCCGCCCTCGCGCGGCCGCCTTCTGTTGGAGGTGCCGGATTACTTCGCGGATTAGCGCTCTTATTAGGGTGGTACAACACAGGCTCAAACAACGTCGCGCATGCTCTATGAAGCGGACAAGACGGGTGGATCAGTGGCCCATCAACCCGATTTACAGGCTCCATGTACGGCCGTCTGCCTACTCGAACACGAGGCAGACCTTGCCTGTCTGTCCTTCGTCCGCTAGTTGATAAGCGCGTGCGGCCTCACTAATAGGCAGCCGGTCGGTGCAGGTGATATCTGGATGGACGCCCCAACGGTCCAGATGCTCCACGAGATCTTCCATGTGCTTCAACGAGGTCACGCAAGAACCATACGGCGTGATCTGCTGATGCATGAGCAACTGAGACACGTCGAAGGACACGGTGTTCCCCTCGCCGACGAAACCACACCGACCCCATTGGCGTGTCCCCTGCAGCGCAAGCAGGCGCGCGGACGGAACCCCGCTACAGTCGATGCTCACCTCACATCAGCGGTTCGCGGTGACGTCCATGATGCTTCGCAGGGCCTGACCGTCAGCGTAAAACGTGTAGTCGCACAGGCCCAGGCCCTCAGCAAGCCTCCGCCGCGCTGGCGAGATGTCGATGCCGATGATCGCCCGCGCGCCCTTGGCCTTGCCTAACTGCGCTGCAGCCAGGCCGACGGGCCCGAGTCCGGTGATAGGCAATCGGTCATGGGCGACCGGGTCATCGTCTACCACATCAACGGGTGCGGCGTGTGCGAGGACTGTCGCCACGGGTACATGATCTCGTGCTGCCCCGAATGCGGCACACTCGTCGCCAACACGTAGCTCGTGTCATCGCCCCACTACTTTTCGCAGAGGGTCACGCTCGGGGTCCATTCCCGACGCGGTTGTTAACTGGCAGCCCAAGATAGAGTGGAGAGTCTGAGAGTTCTTGCGCTAAGGCGGCCGCGGTCGTCAAAACGAGCCACGTCCCGTCCCCTCTCCCCTACCCTCTCTCATCCGCCCCATCACGGAAACACCGCAAAACCAGCCCGAAAACGAGCGAACCCTGTTAATTGGAATTAACAGGGTTCGCGATAAACTATATAACGACTTGACAGAAGAAGTTATGAAGATACCCGTGCCTGACCATCCTCGAACTTTCTCTGCCAACAGTCACTGAAATCCAGGAAGATAATCGGCTTCCGCATCGAATAGTTCCAGCGTCATCTGACGGATCTCGCGGGTGGTCATCACCGCTTGCGTCAGCGGGTCGAGCAGCAGCGCGTGGACGGCAGCGTCCTTGCTCTTCTCGATGCAGGCGGTGGCGGCCAAGTCAAAGTATGCCATCTGGCTGTGGCACACGTGAGCCATCTGCGCCGGCAATGCACCATATCGTGTCGGGTTGATGCCGTTGCGGTCGACCATGCACGCCACCTCCACCGCCCCGTCGCCCGGCAGGTTGGTGATGAGCCTCCCGCCCTCGCCGCTGCCGCGACGGCCGGGCCGTTCGCTGTTGTTCATCACGTTGCCGTGGATGCGGATCGGCGAATCCTTCTCACGCGCCTCGATGATCCAGCTGGCGTACTCCCACGACCGCTTCAGCTCGATCGATTCCTCGCCGCGGAGCAGGCGCATCCGTTGTTCGTCAGCACGTTTTCGCCAAGTGGGCCAGTTGCTCGCATAGAACCGGCTGCCGCCGTGATAGGCGGTGCGCAGCAGCTTGCGGCCCTCGTCGCTCTTACGGTAGTACGGCAGGTATTCCGACAGGTGGGCGGACGATTCCGTGATGTACGCCCCGAAGTGCATGCACATGTCCTTGCGCACGAGGTCGCCGTGCTTCCACTGCTGCCCCTGGATCGCATCCTCCCAGTGCCAGCTGGCATCTGTTTTATAGGGGGCAAGACCGGCCTCGGATTCCTTGATCCCTTCTTCGATCTCAAGGGCAAATCGCTGATACAGGACCTTCTTGTACAAGTTAGCGCCCTTGTGCTTTAACGTCGTGAACCACGCGAGGTGATTCACGCCCGCACACTCCCACTCCATCTCGTCGTACGGCACGCCCGCGTATTCCGCCAGCAGGTGGCTTGTGCCCTGCACGCTGTGGCACAGTCCCACGACCGGCACCTCGGGCACCGCGCGGCCGGCGGCCAGCACGAGCATGCTCATGGGGTTCGTGTAGTTCAGCATAATGGCGTCGGGGCACAGCTCGCGCATGTCGCGCAGGATGTCGAGGAAGACCGGGACGGTGCGCAGGCCCTTGAAGAGCCCGCCGGGCCCGAGCGTGTCGCCGATGCACTGGTCGACGCCGTACCGCAGCGGGATGTCGTTGTCGAACGCCACGCAGGCGACGCCGCTCACCTCGACGCAGCAGACGGCGTACGTCGTGCCGGGCAGCACCTCGCGCCGGTTCGTGCTGGCCCGCACGGTCCAGCCGTCGGCGCGACCGCAGTTTTCGATCAACCGGGCGATTACCTGGTGCATCGTCGAGAGTCGATCTTCGTCCACGTCCACGAGGCGGATCTCGCCGCGCTCGGCGCCGGGCATCAGCAACACGTCGCGGCAAAGCGTCGGGCAGAACCCGGACCCCGCGCCGAGGAACGTGACGTGAACCGGGCGTTGGAACGTCCCGCGCAACCCTTCCTGTGAGTCCGCTGATTTCGTGTGGGCTCGGTGGCCCGCTTCGGTTTCTTCGAGCAGTTCGACCGCCATGAGTAGTAGGCTCCGTTTCGTTGAGACGGGATCACTGAGATCCCTGTGCTATTGTTGAACGAGATAGATGGGTTCCGGAGCCACTTGGATCGCGTTCCCGGCGATCGGGTTGCCCAAGACGTCCAGGGCCGCGTAGCCCTGGGGCACGTTGAGCGTGCGCGGTGTCGGGTCAGCGCTCCAGCAGACCTGCACGAGCTTCCCGTCCGTCTGGCGGAACGCGTGCGCGTCGATCCCCTCGCTCGGCTGCGCGTAGCCGGCGTACGCGGCACCATCCACGAGGCTTGCCAGTACCGCGCGGGCCGCGACGGCAGGTTTGATGCTGCGGTCGTGCTCCATCATCATGTGCGTGCCCGCGCGGTGCTCCGGGTCGCCATGCATCGTGTAGAGGAAGAACTTGCGCACGCCGCTTGCGAGGTGCGCGACGTCGATCTGGATTAGCGGCGTCATCTGAAAGCGAGCGGCCGATGCGTCCTCACCGTACCACGACAAGTAGTTGTTCGGGCCGCCCTCGGTGTCCCACAAGGGTTTCGGGGTGCCATGCCGCGCTTGCACCTCATTGATTGAGTCGGCGTACATGCCGAACTGGGTCTTCGCGCCGCTCTGCAGGCGGTTGCCGTACCCATGGAACGAGATAAAGTCGTAGTACTCGGGCCCCGCCGTGCGCAGGACGCGGTCGAGCCACGGCACGTCGTGGGCCGGCCCACAGACGCCGATCAGCGTCACCTGCGGGTTGGCCTGACGCGCCGCGATCGAAGCTCGGCGCATCAGATCGGCATACTCCTCAGGCGTGCCGTTGGGGAAGAACGCGTCGCGCGGGCCGTTGATGTACGGCTCGTTCCAGATCTCCCACGTTTCGATCCAAGGCTTGTAGTGCTCGACCGTTCGGCTCACGTACTGTTCCCAGCGCTCCGCGGCACCGGGCGCGTCTGGCTTGTTCCAATTCGAGAAGTATCCCCGCGAAGCGACGGGATTCGCGCTCGCCCAACCCGGCGCACCACCGAGCATGCCGAGCACGTGCAGTCCTGCCTCGCGTGCCGCCTTGACACCGTCGTCGTTGAAGTTCCATCGGTCGCGCGTCGGCTCCACCGTACCCCAGGTGCTGGCGGACGTGCCGTCGTGCATGCGAACCCAACGCGCGCCCACGGCCCGGGCGATCGTGAACTTCTCCGGTTGAAAGTCGATGTGCGTGCCGAAGTAAGATGCCTTGGCTTGCTCGGGCGTTAGTTCGCGCGGCTTGGGTAGACGGGCGAAGATGCATTCCGTCTCGCTAGACAGTGCCTTGCCAGTCGCATCGACGATGGTGGCGCGGATCTTGAACACGCCGCGAGGCGCCGCGGGGTCGGGCTGTACCGTGAGCGGTGACGTCGTTGGCAACGCGACCGGCGGCAGGTCGGTCCAACGGCCGGACAGATCGCTTACCTTCCACTGCAGCTTTGCGCCTTGGGGCAACGGCTTGCCATCACATCCGATCGCGTTCACTTCGAACGGCGCCGGCTCGCCGTCGAACACGATGCTGCCGGGTCTCGGGACGCTCAAACTCACCTCGGCGGGAAACGCGGGCCGATAGGCAGCCGTGGCATTTGCCCCTTCCTCAAGCGAAGCGGCGTCGAGCCAGAACGTGACTGGCCCGCCGACGTCCCGTGCCACGCAGCGGATGCGTAAGCGCGTCTGCGTCCCAAGCTGTGCGATGCCCGAGACCGTGTAGCGTTTCCAGTCCGTCCCGACTTGCACGTCCTGCGTCGCGCTGGTGTCGTCGAGCGAGACGGTGACCGTCATCGGTCGGTCGGCCTTCAACGCGACCGACGCCGTATAGGTCTGACCGAATGAGACGGTCGTCAACGACGACGTGAAGAATGCAACCGACCAGTCGTCGATCGTGACGGCCACCGACTGCTTACCCTCGGCAGCCGTCTGTGGATCGATTCGACCTCGCGGGTCGCGATGTGCCTTCGTCGCCCATAAGGGCGCGTTGTCGAACCCCCCCACTCGGACGTGCCAACCGTCGGACAGCCCGGCCTCGAAGGAGCTGTTGGCGAACAAGTTTCCTTGCCGCATTGTCTGTGAGGAACTCGTTACGTTGGTCACATCGGCGAATTTGACGTCGTCGATCCAATAGGTGCCTGGCTCGCTTGGGACGAAGAGGACGCGTGCCTCGACGTCGACCGGCACGCGAGCGTACAGCTCGTATCGGTGCCATTCGGGCGAGATGCGGATCTGCGCGCGCCCGTAGATCGCATAAGGGGCGCCCGCCTGTCGGAGGAACAGTTCGCCACCGATGTTGGTGGCCGAGCGTAGTTCGGCCGAGAGGTGATAAACGTGCCCCTTCCGCAGCGAAACCGTCTGGCTCAGTTGCGGGGCACCTTGTCCGATCGACCGCACCTCCATTCGCTGGGCCGACTGGCCCGCTTGCGCGTTGGCCGTCTCGCGGGCATAGGCGATGGAGACCTCGGCCCAGGCCGAGTCGTCATTCCATCCAGCCGCGATCTCGCCATCGATCTGCGCCTTCGACGTCGACGTGCTCGCTGGCACGAGCACATAGTTCCCCTCGAAGCCTCCGTTCTCGAACGCCGGATCTTGTCGACCGGCGGCGACCGCCCCGTCCGCCGCACCCACGTCGCCCGCGGGTGTGACGGCCTTTGGGTCTGGCGACCTCGGCTCCGCCGCCGCCCCTGGCGGTACGACGCGTATCGCACCGGCGGGCGCGTTGTCCTTTGTCGTCACCGCGACCGTCAGGTCGGTAAGATCGAACGTCCCACCAGCGTTGATGAAGCCGGGCCAGAACTTGAGGTACGCGGCACCGGCCGGCACGTCGCAACTGGAGCGAAGGTCGGACCATGCGGGCGACGCCTGCTCGAACTTCGGCCAGTCCTTGTAGACGTCGATCGTCTTGCCGTCCTTATCAAGGAAGTCATAGCGGAATTCGAACGAACCCGCCTCGTCGGCCTTGGTCTTCAATTCGGGAACGCGCGCGCGGACGCCGACCTTTACCGTCTGCCATGCAGGGGTAACCTCGATGTGGCACTCGGGCGTCACGTAACCCACGTGCGGCCAGTCACAATGAAGAAACCGCGTGCCGGCCTCCTCCTTCACCGTGATTGCGGCCTTGAGGTAGTCGGGTATGCGCCAGCCTTCGGGCATCCCGTCGGACGCCGCCTTGACGAAGCGCCCTTCGGGAAATGCATCCCCGGCATCGGCTGCTAGACTTGTGGGAAGGTGGTTGGGGCTGCCAACACAGCACAATATGACAAGCGCAAGACGTGCTAGACGATTCACGAGGGATCCTTCCTGAAACTTCGGTAACAGACAATGAGGGGTTGCGGATAGGGGGCCGCGAGTTTGGTTGATCACGACCCCGGGGCCGTCGTGAGGCCGTACACCCTTCGAACCCGACTGGCCGATCTACGGGGTGATCCAAGTCCGGTTGTGCGGCTGCCAGGGCATCTCGAAGTACGCGTTGCCGAGCCACAGCTTCGGCGTCTTCGCGGAGACGTCGGTAAGCTCGACGTGGGCGTCGTAATAGGCGATGTTCGTCTTCTTACTGTGCCGCAACGTTAGGCCGTTCGGTGCGGGATTGGGCCAAAGCTCCTCGCCCTTATCAAAGTCGGCGGCGAAGATGACCTGTCCCTTGAGCTGACCGATCTTCCACCAGTGCGAGACCATGTAATACTTCTCGTTGCCGGGGCTGGCGGGGGTGGCGTTGGGGTAACGGAAGTCGGGGTTGATCGACTGATTCTTAGCGTAGCTGCTCTCGTTCTCGTTGGCCGACGGGCAGGTGAACACCTTGCTGATCGGGTCGCTGGAATCCTTCTTACCCATGTACAGCTTCGACAACGCCTCGCGCCACTTCCACATCGGCTCGGGGAGCCACGTGGCGATCACGTACCCTCGGTTATCGTTCGCGTATAGCATGTTCGCCTGCATGATCTGCCTGAGGTTGCTGGCGCACGCGACGGTGTTCGCCGACTGACGCGCCTTGTTCAGCGCGGGCAGGAGCATTGATATCAACAATGCGATGATCCCAACCACGACTAATAGTTCGACGAGCGTGAACCCACGCAATAAACGCAGACGAGACATAACTACTCCAATTCGCCGCCACCGATGTGTTACCGGTTAACGTATACCCCATAATCCGTAAAATGCCAGCCCAATGACGGAATATTTTGAGGTTTGACACGCGTGCATTTATGAGCGATAGTTAATCGGTAACATATTAGTGGCTGGTTGGCCGCCTGGAGAGGCTGTGGAATGGTTGGGCAACGACCGAGTATCCATTTGATCGCCAAACGCGCTGGCGTGTCGGCCGTCACGGTGTCGCGCGTGCTGAACGGCAAGATCAAGGGCAGCCGCCCTGGCAGCGCGCAGCGGATCGCCGAGATCCATCGTATCGCCGACGAGTTGGGCTACCGCCCAAACATATCCGCTCGCAACATGGCCAACGGGCGATTCAATTCGATCGGCTTGATCCGCGGGACGAACGACTGTACCTCGCACGACTTCGGCGGTCGCCTGACTTGGCACATCGAGCAGACGTTGAGCCGACGAGGCTTCGGCGTGTTGATTGGCACAATGGACGACCGGCAGCTCGACGACGTCGCGTACGTTCCGCAATTGCTGCGCGAACTGTCCAGCGACGGACTGATCATCAACTACACGCACAACCTACCGCGACACATGGCGACGCTGATCGACGAGCACCGCTTGCCCGTCGTGTGGCCCAACAGCAAGCGTCGGTTCAACAGCGTTTACCCCGACGACCTCAACGCCGGCCGGCGGGCAACAGAACTGCTGCTGCGCATGGGGCACCAGCGCATCGCCTATGCAAGCACCGAGGCGGTCCCGTTCAGCGAACCTCACTACAGCAAGGTCGACCGCTTGGCCGGTTATCAGGCGGCGATGGCCGGGGCGGGTTTCTCGCCGCGGAACATCACCCTGCCGCAGCAGTGGCAACTGGCTGCGCCGCGGCTCGAGCAGTTGCTGACGGCATCGACGCCCGGCGACCGACCGACCGCGATCGTGGGTTATAGCTTTTTCGAGGGTGCCACTGCCATGCTCGCGGGCATGCGGGCTGGGCTGCGGGTGCCGCGCGACCTGTCGGTGGTCGGCATTGGGTCGTACGAGCCATCGGCCGTGGGAATCGCCATGACCATGCTGGAGATCCCGGTCCGCGAGATGGGCGAGGCCGCTGCGCAAATGTTGGTCGATCGGATTGCAAACCCGACAGCCTCCGTGCCCTCAGTGTCCCTTCCATTCTCGCTTTTCGAGGGTGACACGGTCGGACCGTTGCCGCTCGCGCCCGAGGCGCCAGCGGGGATGGCACGTTAGGTCACGGCGGCGGTGGCTGCCGCCCGGCCGCGCTAACGCGCGGTCGGGCGCGACGCAACCACGGACCGATCGTGAGGGCAGCGCGACGATAGAACTTACGTCTACTCGACTGAGACGGCAGGGCCGATCATCCCTCGGAGGGATGGAGTAACGCACCGCTCGTACATCTGGTTACAATTGCAACCATCGCACAAAGAAAGAGAAATTATGCGTCATCCGTATGTCCGCAGCGCCATCGCGATCGTCGTTGCGACCGTGGCCACGACCGCAGCGGCCGCGCGCACCGCCGTCGTCAACTTGCAGTTCGGCGACCCCGAGCAGTCGCCCCGCTATACTGGCACGGGCGCGGCGCCCGACACGGGGACGACCTGGAACTTCTTCGGCGGCACCAGCCGTGGCGGCGACGGGCAAGCCTTCGGCGGGGGCGGTGGGGTGAACGACCTCGTCGACTCGACCGGCGCAACGACCACCGTCGACTTCTCGGCGTCGAGCGTCGGTTACTTCCTCTCGCCCTACCGAACCGGGTCGTCGTTTGGCATCGGCCCCAGCGGGGTTAGCGACGATGCGTACGACGCGCTGACGCGCAGCAGCCTTGAGTCGCCCGACCGCCCACGGACATTTAGCGTCGGTGGGCTACAGGTCAACGCGACGTACGCGCTCTACCTGTACGGCGCAGCGAACCACGACCAGTACGAAGCGTTCGGCGGCAACGCCAAGTTCACGGTCGGCGCAGTCACGAAGTCCACTACCGGGGCGAACTACGCCCGGACGAGCCTCGTTGAGGGTCGCGATTACGTGCTGATCGAGGCGGTCAGCAACGCGAGCGGGGTCATCAACATTACAGTCGACCGCACCGACCTTGGCGTCGCAGACGTGAACGGCGTCCCGACCACGAACTCGCCTCAATCCCGCTGGACGTTCAACGCGCTGCAGATCGTCGACGTGCCGGCCCAGGTGCCCGAGCCCGGTGCAATCGGTGTCCTGCTGGTCGCAGGCTCGTCGGCGTTCCTTCGTCGGCGGCAACGCCACGCGTCCGCCTAGCGGTCGCGCAGCAACCCGTCACCTTATGCTCGACACGTGCGGGGCAGGAGAATTCTTGACCGCACGCATCCCAGATACAACGGTTCGGGCCCGCGGCTCACGGGACCGCCGCACCCTGTTTCAGAAAGGTGAGCAATCCGGTGGGTACAACGACAACGGATCATGCCGGCCACGAAGGCTGGCAACGGGTCGACGCGAGATGGATGACGGGCTTTGGCATCATGTGCCACTACCTTGCTGACGCGGCCAGCAGCAAGTCAGCCGTCAGGATCACGAGCGACGACTGGAACCGCCGCGTGGACGGATTCGACGTCCCGCGTTTTACCACGCAGGTGACCAGCGCGGGCGCTCAATACGTGATGTTCACGCTCGGGCAGAACAGCGGCTTCTACTGCTCGCCGAACGCGACGTACGACGAGATCGTGGGCACCGCGCACAGCCGGTTGTCGCGCCGCGACCTCGTCGGCGAGCTCGGCACGGCGCTGCGTCGGGCGGGCGTGCGGCTGATCGCATACGTTTCGTCGGCCGCCCCGGCCAACGACCGTGCGGCCGTCGAGGCACTCCGCTGCACGCCCGAGTGGGACGCCAGCCGCTGGCAGTTGCGCCCCGGCACCTACCTCCGGACCGAGCCAGTGGACGATCGGCTGTCGGAGTTTCAGCGTCGCTGGGCGGCGGTCTTGCGCGAGTGGTCCGTCCGCTGGGGCGATTCGGTCAGCGGCTGGTGGGTCGACGGCTGCTACTTCGCCGACCGCATGTACCGCCACGCGGAAGGCCCGAACTTCCGGTCGCTGGCCGAGGCGCTACGCGCCGGTAATCCTCAATCGGCGTTGACGTTCAACACCGGCGTGCGGACCCACATGGTCAGCGACAATCCATTCGACGACTATACGGCCGGCGAGACGGACTCCTTGGCCATGCCATTCAAGTACGGACCATGGTCTCGACAGCGGGGGGACGCGCGCCTGCACGTTTTGTCCTACATGGGCACTTGGTGGGGCGAAGGACCGCCGCGCATGTCAGCGACGCTGGCGGGCGGTTACACAGCGCTCATCAATGAGCAGGGTGGCGCGATGACCTGGGACGTGCCAGTGGCTCTGAATGGAGAGATCGATGCAGCGCTCCGGTCCATGCTCGACACCTTGCATCGCTAACTTCACAAGAGTTTTCATAGCGAGTGAGACGGTAGCATCACCTTGCCAGCGGCTGCATCCATCCGGCCGGCACCGTTGGGGCAACTACACCGTTTCGTGGCCCTCCCCTCCTTCGACTGCGCCAAGGTTTTTCGTGGTGCCTCGAGCTGGCGTACGCGCGGATGCGGACAAGGCTCCCGGCCGACGGCCGCACGCTCCTCAGGACGCCAGAGCACCTGCGGGCGACGCGGGAGCTGTGCCTGGAACGGGCAGCCTCGCTGCGGAAGGGCCAGCATTGCCGGTACATGAAGCGGGCGCGGTGCTGGCCGCGGCTTTGATTCGGTCTTTGACGTCGCATCCGGCGCGGATGCGTACTGTTACGGGACCGCGTCCTTGGAAAGCCACCACCGCCCCCACCCCCGCCGGCACCAGCTGAGGAAGTCTCGTGGCGCGGCGTGCGCAGCTAGACTAGTAGTGGCCGCGGATCCGCGTGATGCCCAGGAATGTCCGGTGGGTCATCGCCCACTCGAACTTCTTGCTCTTCAGTTCAGCCCAGCCACGCCGCACGCCTTGCCAGTTGCGGAACGCCCGCCTTCATCACGCGCGACGTGAGGAGCCCCGGCAACCACTTGTCGCGGGGCGACCACCACATCAACGCCATCGAGAGCTTCTGGGGCTACGCGAAACGCTGCCGGGCCAAGTTCAACAACGTGCCTGCGTTTTACCTGCACCTGAAGTAAACCAACTCCCGCTTCAACCATCGGCGTGGTGACCTTTACGCGACGTTGCTACAGATGTTCAGGAAGGACTTGCTCTGACCTTCCAGGACGTTCGTCTGCTTCCGAAGCCCGCAATCTTCTACAGGGCTTTGGCTGGTGATGCTGGGACGGCGCGGCTCAGTTCATATGCCACGCATCCACCTTGAATGTGGAGGGTTGAGAGCGGGATAATGACGGCGTCCCCCTCGGCCGTAGGGGTGATATCCACTATGCGTGCACCTGTTGCGTCGAGTGCCGACGCCTTTAGTTCTACAGGGGCTGCACCAGTGAGAGACAACGTGGCCGTACCGCGGCGAAGTAGGTGTGGAAGCGAACCAAATGATTCAATCAGCGTGCGATCGCGATTGCCGAAGCGGCCGCCGGTGTTCTGCGAATCGGACAAGTGCAGCACCAGCATGCGACGGCTGTGCGATAAGGGCTGGTCATCCAATGCGGTCAGGAAGATCACAGCGGGTCCGTCCGACCCATTCGACACGGTGGCGAATTTTCCAGAGGCCTTACCGTTAGCGGGAAGCACAAAGCACTCGCTCCGGTCAGTAACCACCTTGAACAAACGTTGATCGGTAAATAGTTCGATCTGGCCCGTCTCACTGCGAAATCGTTTCTGTGCGACATCAATTACGGCGGGCGGCAGGATCTTGTCCTTCACGAGGCGAAGCAGAAGGTCGTCGGCAGGCGCGTAGGCAGTCAGGTCCGGCCAAAGATTCCTGGCTGACGGGTCGGACGCGACAACAGCTCGAACACCCAGCTGTTGCGATAGTCCAGGCGGCGACGCAGCGACCGATGCCTCAGTAACGCTGCCGACGCGGGTGATGAGGCCTAACCGTGAATAAGCGTCAGGGAAATCGACAGGACTTGCGCGCGGACCCATGTACGCATCTTGATTAGAAACGGCAAAGGGAACGAAGCCCGGTGCCGCCGTCACGTCGCCGCGGAGGAACAGCAATGCGCTGATGCGGTCCGCATGGCGGGCGACGGGGTCGGCGTTCGCATCGAAAAGGCCGGTGGGCGCAATGCCCGTAGAGGTTCCCTGCGTATGGGCAAAGTCAAAGTTGTAGACGGCATCCCAGTCTTGCAGCGCCGCGTAGGCACCCATCACCGGACCGCCCTCAGCTCGATAAGGATTCGGGTAAACATAATTGAACTCGGTAAATGTATACGGCTTGCCCACGATGCGGCCGGGCATCTGGCGTCGAGGCATCTCCGCGGCCGCCCCAAGGACACTCTTGCCATGAAACTTGTAGGGCAATGCCCAATCATTGACGGGAAACGATGGATGATCCCAATAGCCGTGATCGTCGACATAGTCATATCGCGCACGGATGATGGCCTGCGCTTGGGTTGTTCGGCGATTCACGCCGGTGAGGGGCACGGTAACGCCGATCGAGTGCAGGAACTGGCGCATGCGATCGTCGTTGCGGATCTGGGTTTCGGTCACGAATCGATTGAAGGCTGCGGTCCGTTCCGCTCCTGCAGGCGGTGCGATCTTGTTTGTTGTGAGCCATTGTTGAAAACGCTCATCGTACAACTTACGGATAGCAGGATTACCACTGATGATGTCGAACAAGGTGTCTTCGTTAACGGGGCAGATGCCGACCAGTGCAGGGTCCTCACCCCAAGCCAGATTGGTATAGGGATTTTTGTGCGTCAGCAAATTTCGCGCAAATTTCCGCCATGACTCAAAGGCCGCGTCTGAGAATGGCAATAGCGCCTTGAAAGGCGACGGTCGCACCGTCTCGCCAAGATCGGGTACTTCATCAACTCCAAATGGACGTGTCGTAAACAGGTCGATGCTGATGTACATTCCGCGATTCTTCAGCGCAGAGAATAAGTAATCGAGACGATCCAATTGCTCGGCATCAAATTCGTATGATTTGCCGCCCCTTCGAATCAGCATCTCGTCGTAATGGTGAAGGCGAACTGAGTTGTAGCCGCTACGTGCGAGACGGTCGGCCAAGGCGTCCGCTTGTTCGTGAGCAAGGAAGTTTGCAGAGAAGCAGATATTCGTGCCCCAGAATCGCACGCGTGAGCCTGGCCGGTTTGCGAATTCAAAGTGTCCTGCGGGGGTGATGCGAATCGGTCCATATTTTCCAGCCGGAGCGTCGAGCAGGAAGGAGAAATCGAGCGGTCCGCCGGGTATGACGTCGATCTTGTGTTCGTAAGGTCGCCACTGATCATCTGCCGCCGAGACGACCGGCGCATTGGGAATGGCTATCGGCAACTGAATGTCATCGGGTGAGCCTGATATCCCCGCGACTAGCCATACGGCTTGGCCGTTGCCCTCGAGCCGTAGTTCCTTGAGGGGTTTCCGCTCGATGGCGAATCGCGAGACATACAACCCGATCTCGCTGCTCTTGTTCTCGCCGCGCCAAGCCACGGCTGCGTTGATGACGGGCTCAGGTTGCCACCAATTGTCGACGTCGCGATGAGCGACAATCTCATGTCGCGTCGAGGAGCCGTCTACGTAAACTGCCATGAGTGTCGCGACGGGCACGTTTTTCACCGGGGTCCAGGCGGTGGCGTGCAGAAGGTAAAGGTTAGCAAATGCTGGCGCATCGGCGAGTGGAATCGTCGCTGACTTCAGCAGATACGGCCGATCCGGCACGGCAAAAGCGAGGCAGCTTTTTCCGCCGTTGGTCACAGGGTCGATAATTTCGAACCGAACGCCGCCGGCGGTAAGGGCGCCGGGAGAAATCCCGCGCAGGTCGTTGCTCGGCCCCTGGTCGGTCCAGCCGCCGGTCTGATCGTCGGCCGCTTCGTCATGGAATCCCATATTCGCAGCCGGCGCGAGATTGATCGGATGGCTTGCATAGGCGGTGTAACTGATTTCGAGATCCAACGCCCCGTCCTTCATCAGGTCGGCTTGCGTTGACGTGAAGAAAATTCGCAGCGTGAAGGCGTCGCGCTGCCACCGCCGCTCATCCTGAACGTGGTAGTTGAATTGCCCCGCTATCTTTAGTCGACCCGCCGCGGTCGGAATCTCAAGATCGTTTTTGACGCGTCCGCTATAAACGCGCTGGGCCGCCAATTGAGCCGGCAAAGCGACAACCGTGTCATCCGACCGAATAGATCGTCCCGCCAGCGAAGAGGTCGGCAATGACACCGCCAGACACATCGCGTTCGTTGCGACGCCTTCGGGATGGAATACGCTGCTGGTGAACCGCGTGGCGGCGTCACCTACTTTGGCAAGAGTCTGCTTGAACGCAAAAGGCACGACGCTGGATTTGACCGCGAACGGTCCCTCCGTTGTCCACAGCTGCGCTGACGAAACGGTTGAACCTTCGGCAGGACGCAAAGCGGTTGCCTGATCCGATGTCCGCCAGGTGTCGTCGAAATGGATCACCGAGAACGACACGTTATCGACTTGGAACGTACCGCGAGGACCCACGGTCGCTGCTCCGACAGTAACTGATTCCTCTGCTCGGGCGGTGTTTTGCGCCGTGAGAATGAACAGTAACAGCAGCCACAGAAATGAAGTGGCAACGCTACAAGCGGAGAAACACATGGACATTTGGCGGAATTCCTTCAAACGACGGCGCTAGCTCGCCGGGGTCGGCAGACGAGGATACGATGATCTTACCGGCACCGTCGGCTCAATCGGTGTCTTGACGTGTCCAATACTTTCGGGGGTTGTACGGCCAACCGTAAATGGCAGTGATCTCTCCAATGGTCTCAATGGGTTCGTATGATTGAACGTGTCCGTCTACGAATAGGTAGTTGTAGCGCTTCCGATGCCTCCCCGGCATCGGCCTCACAGGAATGGCCGCGGGAGCATAATAAATTTGGTCCGGTGCATTGTCGACGTAGGCGGCTGACGGGCTGCCGAGGGCATTGTTAGGGTCAGGACGTTCAACGATCGACAGCACTTCACTGGATCGCCGCACACGGCTCACCTTGATCGCCTGCGGCCACTTTGGAGTCGCGCCGGAGCTATCGAGATGGCCGTCCGTAACCGGAATAATTAGCCCGTCGAACATCCCCAGAACCTGCTGACCGGGCGGGAGCGATCTGTGGTAGTTCCGGTTCGCCGCATACGAGCGCATGGCAAACCTCCCGCCAATCCCGGTTCCCCCCCGTTCAAAGTCTTGAGGACATTCCATCAAAGGCGAGCGAATAGGGTTCGCCCCACGCACGAGATCCGCCTCCGGCACCTTCAGACCGAGGTAAGGTGCAAGGAAATCGTCCCACGACATACACTTTCCCGGCAGGTCGGCCGCTGTCTCCGCTCCGTAGAATGGAGCGTAACCTGGCGAGGCGGAGTTGAAGGAAATGAGTGCCGGCGGGTACAGGTCCTTGTTGCTGTTCGCATACATCGTCAAGGCAATGCCGATCTGACGCATGTTCGTGGCGCATTGCAGGGTTCGTGCTGCGCTGCGAACCTGATTGAGAGCTGGCAGCAACAGTGAAATTAAGACGGCGATGATCCCAATGACGACCAGGAGCTCGACGAGCGTGAAAGCGGACTTGAGACCACAAACGCTTCTGCGACAGAGCGTCAGCGAAATGAGATGCTTCTTCATCTGGTGCCCTCTGAATGGCCGACTTCATGGTCGCACCGAGCTTCATTGGATGGGACATGCCGATCTCACCTGAAGTCGGCGAGCGTGCGGTGGCGACGCATCAAGAACAGCCCGCCAACGGCCGCAGCGCCGATTGCTGTCGGCTCAGGAACGGCCTGCACGCTGAAGTTATCGACGACAGTGGCAGAGCCGGGCGTGGCGGAATCGTTCAGCATGCGCAGCCCGAGCTGGCCCGCGGTTACCTTGTAGCCGGCACCACCGTTGGTCGTATCAGTGAAGATGTCCTCGCGCAATGTGGTCGTTCCATCTGCGCTGAGCAGCTTGAAAGTGAACACGTTGCCTTGGGCCGTGAACTGGTATCGATAGTTCGTGTTTGCGGCGATGTCGCCACCGGCCCCTCGGGTCGATTCATTGTCGAAAATGTTGGTACCCGTCGTCGGGGCCGACGCGCTCGACGCACTGAAGAGGCGAAAACGGATGCCGCTGCTAGTGTCTAGAGAAGCCAACGCGAGATAGCCGTTGCTTTCATTGCTATCGAGCCGGACGAAAAAGCCGACTTGGCTGCTAGAACTCAGGGCGTTGGTCCGAAGGGTCGCCGAAGCGGTGAAATTCAGCAGGTCATTGTTTACGTCCCCACCGCCAGACCCGCCGGCACCACCTGCGCCACCGGTTGCCGATGTATCGAAGACAGCCGTGGCAACGAGCCCTGAACCAACAGAGAGCCGCCCGTTTCCGGGAGTTGCACCCGGTGAAATCCAGGAGATTCCATCATTCGCCGCGTTCGCAGGCTCTTTAAAATTGCTGTCGTAGTCCGTCGATTCTTCAAAATCGATCGTCACGGGCAGAATGGTCGCTGCCTTGCTGACGTCTGGATTGAGTGAAACGAATGCGGCGGCAATGGCGAATGCTACGGCTGGCTTAGCGGACAAAGAGTTGATCACGGACATTCCTCCTGTTGGGGCACTGAACGCGACGCGAATGAGGTGATAGGCACAATCCTGAACACACAATGCAGCCGGACAGACGGGATAAGCATCGCAGTCCACCGGTTTTGTTGATACATCGCGACGTTCACTAAAGGCTCAATTCAATATATCCCCGCCCGAAAGGCGGGCAACACAATATCACGGTGTTTCGCGTATGATCATTCCGCATGGAGTTATCTGTTTTGCGCACACCTTCACTGCCACCGGTTATTGCAGAGTGGCAACATCTTCACCGACGCCTGCGGTGGGCGTACGACGCATCAATACTCGCGGCACACCGCCGTTCACCCGCCCCGTTCAGCGGTAGCGGCGCGTGGTACATTCGCAGTGGATGGGCGGAAATTTCCGACAAACGCGGTACGTTTCGCGCATGCAAAGGGGAATGGATGATCCCTTCACCAACCGGCGCAACCGCGCAACGATTTGCGCCCGACACTCACCTGCTGTCCATACGTTTTGTACATGCCTGGCCCGACGGACGGGCACTCTTCGACCAGGGCCTTCCTCTCGTTTTGGAGGACAATAAGTTTCCCGCATTGCGCACCTCTGCTGAAGCACTGATCAAAGCATGCCGCATCCACGCCGACGTGCGCGACATGCTTTGGGACCAGCGTGTGACAACGAGGCAGTACCTGCACATCGAAACGGTGTTTGCCGCTTTTGTCTTGGAATGGGCCGCGGCGCTGGAGCAATCGGGCTGCGTGGCCGGCGTGGAACACGCGATTGATTCACGCGTACAGGCAGCGCTCACACTGCTGGAGCGTGCAGACCTGTCAATAACTGAACTGGCGCGACGACTGTCGCTCAGTCGTAGCCAGCTCGACCGGCTTTTCAGCGACGTGCTAGGGTGTACGCCTCGCGGATACAAAGAGCAGCGTCGTGTCACGCGCGTGCGCGAGGCACTCCGTTACTCCGCAGACCCGATCAAGACAATCGCATACCGGGAAGGATTTCGGCGATTGAGCCATTTCTCTGCGTGGTTCACCAGAGCTACCGGTCTCAGTCCACGGAGGTATCGCGGACATAGCTGACGTCTATCAACGGCGACGAGCCGCAGGTGCAAGCGGCCGTACGCGATTGAGCTGCTCCTGACGCGCGTCACGCCCGGCGTCGAAAGGACCTTGCCCTGTGTCCACCGCCGACGCCATCCTCCAGTATACCCGCGACCTCGGCTACGCCGTCTTGGGCCACCGCCTGACTGGCAGCCCCAGCCCGCAGCTGCTGCCCGACGCGTACACGGAGATGCACGCGGTGCGGCTGGCCGACCGAGCGAACAGCATATCGCGCGCGTCGATGCGCAGGGTGAAGAAGCGGACTACCGCTGTGCGTGCGAAATTGGCCGGGATGGTGGGGATCGACCTCGAAGGCTGACTATCAGCAACCACCGCGCAAGGATTGCCGATACTGCCGCGATCGCTCTCGTGGTGCAGAATGCGGAGAGCCACGATCAGTCACCTGTGGCGGCGCACGTCCAAAAGATGTCCATGGATGGAACGTCTGACTACGCCCGTGGCACTCCTGCTCACGTGCAGCTCCGCCCAAGCCGCGGTTGTCGCTTATCGCGTGCAGGTCCGAGTGCTGGAGGCCCGCATCCGCGAGATGCACGACGTGCTCGGCGGCGCCGACACGGTGTTCGCATTGCAGGCCCGGATCAAAAGCCAGCAGGCGAGGCTGGAGGATCTTCAAGCCCAGGCCCGCCAGGTGGAGGAGACGCTGGAGATGCAGGAGTTCGGCTTCTACCGGCCGCACTTCGACTTCGACTCGTCCTCACGCTACCAGCAGATGCTCGACGAGGTGTGCGACCGGCAGACGGCCATGGTGAAGGCGGAGGCGGCCGTGCGATGAGGAAAGTCCTGGACCGTCGAGGGCAGCGAGGCGCAGGGGCGGAAGATGATGCGCGAGCAGACGAAGCTCATGCTGCGGGCCTTCAACGGCGAGTGCGACGCCGCGGTGGCCAAGGTCCGGTACAACAACGCGGTCACGCTCGAGAACCGCATCCAGCGGTCGTTCGACCACATCAACAAGCTGGGCAAGACGAACTCGGCCGTGATCAGCGACGAGTTCCTGCAGCTGAAACTGCAGGAGTTGCACTTGGCGCACGAGCACCGCGTCAAGCAGCAGCAGGAAAAGGAGGAACAGCAGCGGATCCGCGAGGTGCTGCGCGAGGAAGAACGGGCGCGTCGCGAGATCGAGGACGCGCAGGAGCGGGCCGCGAAGGAGGAGGAGGAGGTCGCCGAGCGAGCGCTGGACCGCGCGCGGCTGGCGTTCGAGCGCGCGACGCAGGGCCAGGTCGCGATGACCGTGCAGGCCCAGGCGCAGACGGCCGCGCTGGCGGTACAGGTCGCCAAGCTGGAGAACGAGTTGAAGGACGCGATCGACCGCAAGGCAAAGGCGATCGCGCGGGCGCAGCTGACGAAGTCGGGCTACATCTACGTGCTGTCGAACGTCGGGTCGTTCGGCGACGACATGTACAAGCTCGGCATGACGCGGCGGCTCGACCCGCTGGAGCGCGTGAAGGAGCTGGGCGACGCCTCGGTGCCGTTCCCGTTCGACGTCCACGCCGTCCTGTACAGCGAGGACGCCCCGCGGCTGGAGTGCAAGCTGCACCAGCACTTCGCGAGCCGTCGGGTGAACCTGATCAACCACCGCCGCGAGTACTTCCGCGTGACGCTCGACGAGATCATCGCAGCGGTGAAGGAACTACACGGCGAGATCACGTTCGTGAAGTCCGCCGAGGCGGCGGAGTACCGCGAGACGCTGGCGAAGCGCAAGGCCGACGCCGATGCCACGGCCGCACGCGTGGACGGCAAGTCTGGCCCGGCGCCTGCTACTGTGGGGACCTAGGCGTCTTCGCGACACGCTTACAGTATGGCCAGCCTGGCGATCCGCATCCTGCCCCCCTCCCGGCCGAGACGGTACGATGGCGGGCGAGGGACGTGATAGCGTTATTCTATCTATGACACCGCGCGAGCATACCCAACCTGTGCCACCCGCCCTTCATCAGTCCTCTCCGGGGCGGTTGGCACCCTCGTCGGGATCGAACATCGAGAGACCAGCGACGCCTGCGGTGACCGGCAACTCGTTCTGCAACACGTCCCAGTGCTCGACGAGCTTGTCGCCCTCGACCCGGAAGATGTCGACCACAACCTGAGGCTCGTTCGCCCAGCCGCGGATACGGCCGTGGATGGCGACGAGATCGCCCTCGGCGATGATCAGGCCCGGCTCGTAGTAGACGGATGGCGACAGGGTTTCGACTAGGCCCTGCAACGCGTCCCGACCTTGAGGGATGTCCGGATTGTGCTGGATGTAGTCGTCGGCGTAGAGCCGCTCCACCGACGAGGCGTCGCGGCGCTGGAACAGCGACGTCAACGCGTCCAAGACCAGCGCCCTGTTGCGGTGGGGACGATCGTCAGCAACGCGATCGGCTGGCCGCGTGATCGCAAACGTTCCGGTCATTCGCAGGAACTGCCCATCGGGCAGAGTGGCCCACGAGTGGATCACGCCACGATCATAGTCTTGGAGGTTCGTCACGGTCGCACCGTCCTTCTCCTGCCAGCTGACGGCGAAGATGCTGTTGCCGAGCGGTATGATTTGGATACGGACCGTTTCGGACCGAGCGAACGGACCTTCCTTGATCTCGAACGTCAGCTGCGTGAGTGAGAGCAGCGTCAAGCTCACTTTGAAATTCGGATAGGTGACGTCCATCGCCTGTCCGATGGGAAAATGCTCCATCGACATCTTCATGGTCCTTTCTTCGAGTTGTCGGGAATGGTGGCTGGAGACAGCGGTTTCTCGACATGGCGTGGCGCCAAGCGGGGAATGTGGCCAGCCCCGGCGACCTTCTAGGGCCGCCCGAGCCGGCCGATGATCACGTCGAGGACGCGGCGGTGATGTCCAAGGTCCTACTTGGCGTGGCCCGCGAGAAGCTGTAATTCCCACGCGAGGGCGACGGCGCTGGCGCCGCCGTGTTCGAGGACGACGCCGGCGACGGCCGCCGCCGTGCGCTCGCGGGCCCAGTCGCGCTGCCATTCGGCCAGAACGGCCAACCAGTTGATCGGCACCGCGCCGGCGGCGACCATCCGGCGGACGGCTATGTCGTGCGCTTCGGGCGTCACGCCGCCGCATGCGTCGGAGACGACGAACACGTCGTATCCTTCGCCCAGCGCCTGGAGCGCCGGCATCGCCACGCAGATCTCGGTCCACAGCCCCGCGAGCACGAGCTGCTTGCGCCCGCTCCGCTTCACGATGTCCGTCACATTCGGGTCTTCCCACGTGTTGATGAACGTGCGGTTGATCGGCTTCTGATCGGGAAAGACGTCCGTCAGCCCCTTAATGATGTACCCGCCGCGATCCTCAGTCACCGAGGTGAGGATCGTCGGCACGTCGAACACCTTGGCGGTCTTCGCCAGGCCGATGACGTTGTTGATGATAATCGTCGATTCGTGGCTCTGCAGATTGGCGAACTGGTACGGCTGATGATCGATCAACACCACGATGCTGTCTTGCGGCCGCAGCAGCGCGTCGAGACCGGTCTTTACAGTCTTAGTCATGATTGGGCTCCTCAAAGAGACGTAAGAAACGTTGGCCAGATGAACGCTCATCTGGTAGCGGGATCGAGAAACACGTGAAGTGAGCGAATGCGACCGTTCTCGAAATGGGCGACATCGGTCCCCGTGACGGCCACAGGCCCCTCGGCCGGGCCGGAGCGCCAGTGCAGGCGCGCCACCTCGTGATGACCGACGGCCGTCCCAGTCGCGCTGAATACGAAGCTGGGCGGCAGTTGTGCCAACAGCGCCGTCACCGCCTCCGAGATCGCGGCATGCCCCTTCGCTACGCCCTCCGGGTCAAACAGCACGGCGTCTGCGGCATACAGTTCACCGATCGCCGCCATGCGCCGCACGGCATCACGCTCGTTGAACACGTGCGCAAGGTTCGCCCGCATCAGCTTGTCATAGTCGGTGGGGGCCGAGCCGGGCTGGTCAGTCATTGCTTCCTCCGGACACGCGAGGTTCATTCGCCTGTCTGGAGGGAGAGTAGACGTCGGGTATTATCAGATCACTGACTGATCCTGCGATTGTCAGTCTGATCCTGCGGCGGGACCTTGCTCGGTCGCTTCGACGGCGCGTCGCCACGCGGCCGGCGTTGCACCGGTGAGCTTGCGGAACGTTCGTCCGAAGTGGACGGCGTCGGCAAAGCCGGTGGACCGAGCCACCTGTTCGAGCGACTTGTGGGTGTCGAATAGCAGGGTTTGGGCACGGCGGATGCGCGCGTCGAGTTGCCAGTGGTACGGCGACATCCCGGTCGAGGTCTTGAACGCCCGGCTGAAGTGCGACTGCGACAGTTCCGCGATCGTCGCCAATTGCGCCAGTTCGATGCGCTGGGGCAGGTGCGCATCGAGGTACTCGACGACGCGCCGGAGCTGCCAGGGCGCCAGGCCGCGGTCGCGCTGCGCGGTCGGCGGCGCGGTTCCATCGTTGAAGAGCTGCGCCGCGATCGCGGCGGTCAGACCGTCGCCATAGAGTTGCGCCGACGGGTCAGGGTCGTTCGCCGCGTCGGCGAGTAGCCTGACGAGCGTCCAGATGCGATCGTCCGCGAAGCGTAGGCGCGGCGTGGCGATCACATCGGCGTCGAACTCGGTGCCCAGCCGCTCGGCCAGCGCTGCGAGGTCGAAGGTCAGGCTGGCGTCCTTCAGGTAGCGGATGTCGTCGGTATAGCCCCACGTCTCCATGCCCGCCGGCGCAAAGTGCATGTGCTTGGGCATGTAGCCGATTGGGCAAGGCTGGTTCTCGCGTAGGCGCGGCTCGGAGCGGCCGCCGATTTCCTCCAGCACAACGCTGAGCAGGGCGTCGGTCCCCTGATGCAGCTGATGCACTACGCGCCCCGAGCAATGAAACTCGGTGACCTCCACGCTGACCCCGTTCCATGCACGGCGCGAGGTCGCCGAACTCAGCACGTTCTCGGGCAACCGGATCGAGTGGCAGGTTCGCGTCTCCACGGGCGTGTCCTCAGGCCATCAGGGCCACCATCCGAATAAAATCTCTGGAAAGAAATCTGCTGGGCATTCAGGTCTCAATCGTACGATCCCGCAAAGAGTTGTAAACAACGTTGAAGAGGAGACCGAACGTCCTGCCGGTCTGGTTCCTGACGGCCGACCCGCTGTGGGCGGTCGTGACGCTGACGGTCGTGGACCTGCTCGGGTTCGGGCCCACCATGCGAAAGGCGTACTGGCACCCGCGCGAGGAGCACGCGGGCCACTTCGCCCTCTCGGCCCTGCGCAACGGGCTGGTCATCCTGGCGCTGGAACGCTACTCGCTGACGACCGTGCTGTTCCCCGCGGCGGTCGGCATCGTGTGCCTGCTGCTCGTGGCGATGCTGTCTTGGCGGTGGAAGGCGCTGCAGACCGCCGCCTACTAGCCAAGCGGCGACCCGCCCCACCCTTTTCTGAGAAGGGTCACGCACGGCCCCCCGACCCCGACGCGGTTGCTAACTGCCAGCCGGAAATAGAGAGGAGAGGCCGAGAGTTTCCCGGTGCGGACAGCCGGGACGGTGCGACGTGGCGGCCGGGCCACTCTCTCTCGCCTTCTCGGCCGAGCGCCTCAGAGACAAAAATACCGCAAAACCAGCCCGAAAACGAGCGAACCCTGTTAACTGGAATTAACAGGGTTCGCGATAAACTATATAACCCCTTGACAGACAATAAGTTATGAAGATACCCGTGCCTAACCCTCTTCGACTTTCTCTGCGTGAAAAAGGGCTTTTTGGGAGGCGAGCGTGGATGAGGCTGCCTTCTGTCCCGGAATTGTCGGCACATCGGCCCCGCGATGGCGGCGTGCAGGCGCAGTCGCGATCTAGAAGCGCGCGGCCGCATCCCGGTTCATGCCGACGCCGAGTTGGGGCACATTGGAGCGCGACGCCACGTGGCCTAATGCCCCGCTCGCCACCACAACATGCCCCCGCACGCTCAAGATGGCGTTGGCGGCTTATATGCCGCGATCCGATCGCGTGCCAGATCGTCAGGGGCACCCAGTCGGCGTTCCCACCTCTTCCGGGCTCGGCAGTTCCCGACAGTGCAAAAGCACGATGACCCCTTATCAGCTGTTGCTTCATAACGAGGCCAATGCCGGCACGGTTGCAAGCGGCGCTTCCTGCGTCGTCGCCTCCGGCGATAGGTTCGAATGAGCGGTGGCAGACTTCGTTTACTCGACGCCTAGACGATGCAACACCGGCCGCAGCACTTCGCCCCACTTCTCGAATCCGGCGGCGGTGATGTGGACGCGATCCTTTCCGAAATATTCGGGGATCGGCTTGCCTGCGGGGGTTGCCATGGGGTTGAAGGTGTCGGCGAGGGCCACGTGTTCTCGCCCTTCCGCTAGCTGTGCAATGCGTTCGTTGAGTTCGGGATGCGCGCCGGGCTTTGTCGGCGCTTCCTTCGAATCACGCGGCGGCGTCAGGCAGAGCACGATGGGCATTGTGGCGCTATGTTGGCGTGCCATCTCAATCATTTCGGCAATGTTGGCTTCGACCGCCGCCGGATCGCCGTGGGCGCTGAGATCGTTGGAGCCGATGCAGATCACCACGGCAGCGGGGTTCAGGTCCAGCACGTCCTCCTTAAACCGAAACAGCAGGCCACGGCTGGTGTCGCCACCGACGCCGCGGTTCGCGATCTTCAGGTTCGGAAACGCCTTCTTCATCAGTTCGGGCTTCCATCCGCCGATCAGCGAATCTCCAGCGAACACGACCGCCCCCTGATCTTTCTCGCGCTGGTCCCAGAAGGCCGCGCGGTTGTCGACCATCCACCCGTGCAGGCGGATCGGCCCCTTGCCGGGCCACGCCGCCTCGTCCTTCGCATCAGGATAGGGCGTGGGACCACCGTCCGCAGCGCTTAACGGCGCCGCAAACATGGCGAGCGACAAGGCGGAGAGCAGGACGAAACGCCTACGAAGCAAACTCAGGTTCATGACTGCCTTCTTTCGTTGTTCAACTTGATCTACTCTTGATAGACGCGCACGTGGTCGACCAGCATCTTCCACGGCATCGTCGACTCATCGACTTCCCACTGCTTGTACGGCGTGCCGGCGGCTCTCATCTCCTCGGAGTACCAATTGCCGCCCACCGCGAGATTGATGAGGATGTACATCTCGCGGCAGTGGGACGGTGGCGTTTCGCCGCGGCCCCAGATCTTGCCGTCGAAGGTGAAGACCGTCTCCTTGTCGTTCCACTCGTAGCCGAACGTGTGAAAGTCCTGCGTGATGTCGAAGCCGACGTCATGGAAACCCCAGAACGTCTTGCCCTTCTTGCCGTCCTTCGCGTGAATGCCGGCGCTGTGCTTGGTCGGGCGGTGGCCGAAGAACTCCAGGATGTCCGCCTCGGGCGGCCAGTAGTGGGCCTGCACCTCATCACCGATGCGCGGGTCGTTGCCCAACAGCCAGAACGCCGGCCAGGCGCCGCGCACGGCGGGCAATTTGAAGCGCGCCTCGACGTAGCCATATTGGAAGGTAAACTTTTTGTCGGAGATCAGCAGTGCCGACGCGAAGGGACGCTCCTTCCCCATCCAATAGTTCGCCTGCAGTTCCTTCGGCACGCGAAACGCGGACATGGTGAGGATGCCCGGTTGTTCAAACGAGAACGGGTTGGGCCGCTGATCGATCTGGATGTTGTTCTTGCCCGCGTAATCCTTGTCCATGTAATACTGGGCCTCGCCATTGGACCCCAGCGTACGGACGCTCGACCCCTGCCAGAACGTGGTCTGCCACTTCGACCGATCGATGTATGGCTGCCCGTCCTTCGGATCGGTCACCGCATCGAACTCGTCGGCAAAGCGGAGCGTCATTGTGCGTCCGAGCGGCGAGATGATCGTGCTGGGCACGCCGGCCATCTCGATCGGCGTGTTCTTCTTCGCCTCGGTCGGGAACGACGTGACCGAGGCTTTTGCCGGCACCTTTTTCTTGGGAGATGCCTTCGAACGCTGCAGCGTGGGGTCGGCCACCGGCGACGTCGTAGGCGTTTGCGCCATGGCATGTCCAACGCAAATTGCGGCACAGATAGCGGCTAGCAGCGATAGATTTACAATGCGGTACATCAGGTCCACCTTGATTATAGCGGGAAGAGCGATCTGGAATGTACGAACACACCCTGCCGCCGCCGTTGCGACACCTACACCGCAACAACGCCAGCCGCTTCACTCGGTGAAGGCAAGCTTGCCCCACACACTTCGGTCTTTCGACACGCGATCGCTACCGTTCCAAACGATCTGTCGCCGACCGATCGTCGCGTCGTCGAACGCGATGTCGAACAGGATCTCCTGCCCGGCCTGTGGCGTGAAACCGAGGCTCTCCATCGGGATCGCGGCCTCGATCGTATAGCCCTTCCCGTCGGCGTTAGGCAACACGATCGTGCGCACGTCATACTGCTTGGGGGCGTTGACGAAGTTCGCGGGTGTCATGCCGTCTGGCGTCTTCGCGCCGCGGATGACGACTTGCCGATCGCGGAACTTCAGGCCGCCCCCCTGGTCGAGATCGTCGGCTCCGGTGAAGAGTTCAATTGCATCGTTGGCCCAAATGAGGTCCGCCCTTCCGTTGTTGACCATCGGAGTGGGATCGCTCACCTCGGCGTACAGGTAGAGGTTCTGTTCATCCCATGCGATGCGGAACGTGCCTTCAAAGTCCTTAGCATGCTCGCCAAGCACGAGACCTTCGGCGCCAACGCGCTCGGCGGGCAGGAAAGGCCATTCGTTGCGGCTGCCATCAAGTTCGAACGGCTTGACCATGCGGGCCGCGTTCACAATCTTCTTGCCGCCGGCCTTCATCTGGAAACGCGGGTCGTCATAAGCGAACGGCGGCCGCTGCCCGAGAATGACCGAGTAGACGTCGTAATTCGTCTTCATCACTTCGGCCAGGAAATCCTTGTATGGTCGATCGGCGACGTTCAGCAGGCCGATGTTCGCTGCCTCGTTATCAAAGAAGCGGCCGGTGGCGGCCTGGTCGATCGCGGAGAACCACTGGACGCCGACGACGTAATTCGTGGCGGCCGCCTGCTCCACGTAATTGCGGTAAGCCAGCCCGCGCTCCTGCTGGGTGCCCAACTGGCGAATGCCACCCGTAAGACCCTGATCGCGAGCGCAGTAGTGAAACTCGCTGAGCAAGATCGGCCGCCCGCCCGACATCTTGTGCACGCGGTCGAGGAACGCGAGATCGGCGCCGTAGGTGTAGTAGTTGATGCTGATCACGTCGAGGTACCTGCCGGCGATGCGGACGATCGCCTCGTTGTTGGCCGACCCGATCGTCCAGCGGTCGCCGATAAGCAGGTGGTTCGGATCGTGCTTTTTGAACAGTCGATGAATCAGGCTGTAGCGGGCTTCCAGGAAGATCTCGAAGAACGCCTGCATGTCGGCGTTGGCTGCGGGCGTGGCGATGATCACCTCGGCCTCGCCCAACTCGTCGAACGCGCCATAGTTTGCGCCCCAAGCCGTGTTGAACGCGTCGATCGTCGGGTACTTCTCCTGCAGCATCTGCACCAGTCGCCCTTTGATGGCGTACTTGCTGGCAGGCAGGCCCGGGACGATCTTCGGCACATCTTCGATCACCGGCTCGTTGGTGACGAAATATCCGATGATTAGCGGGTCATTCGCCTTCGTGGCCACGTGCTGCGCGAACTTTTCATCAAGCTTCGCTTCCAGACCCTCAGCGAACGGGTCCCAGACGTCTTTCAACGGCAGCTTTGGCGCCTCCCCCAGGGGCAGGAAAGTGACGTACGGAAACTGCGCGTCCTTCACCGCAGCGGCGCTGTCCTTGTTCACGCCAAACGCGCCGCTGCTGTTGAAGCCCCACTTGCGCAAGCGTTCGATCATGCGACGTGCGTGCGCGTCGGGCGAGAATGCCTCGTCGAACTTTTCGATCGTGTTAGCGATGTAGAACGAAGGATATTCCTTGTAGCCATCACGGTACGCCGTCCTGTACTTCAGGTCGCGATGGTCGGGCAGTTGCTCGAAGATGGCCTCGCGGCCGGTGACCTTCGTGTAGTCGTCGATGTTGATGAGGGCCGTGCAGACGCCCAGTTGGAAGAAGGCGTTGCCGTCCGGCGTCACCAGCACCTGCGCGTCTCCGATCTTTCCGAGGTGAAAAAAACCGGTCTTCTGCAGCCCGTGCTGCTGGCCACTGTCCGCCAAGCCGCCGTAGATGTCGGTGGCTGGCGACGTGAGGCTGGCGTAGTAGGCTTCGTCGGCCTCGAGGTCGGCCTTGAGCTCCTCGACCGATCTCACCTTGTCCGAGAAGTCCTTCGCGATGAACTGCCCGAAGCGGTCGATCTTCGCGGTAGCCGTCGGCGGCGTTGTGGTGTCGTCGGCAGAGGGCTTCACAGTGAGCGCCGGGGCCTTGTCACCCGGGTTCACGATCGCGTAAACGACGTACGCTTCGCCTGGGCGGCTGAACGGGATGCGGGTCACGCTGAACCAGCTGCAGGTGTCGGTGTTCCACTCGCGATTGTCCTGCAGTTGTTGGAACCCGTGCGGCTGGATGATCGCGAGTCCATCCCCATTCTCGGCGACGAGTTCGAACCGCTTGGCATCGCCCTTGAAGAGAAAGGGCGTACCCGCGTACGTCACGGGTACCTCTGCGGGCGTCCCGCCGTTGGCCGCCCACTTCAGTTGCCCGCGCGCCGATCCGGTGATGTTCATGTCGAGACGAATCGAGTCGACGTTCGGCCCTGCGTTCTGCACGTGCAGTTGCAAAAGGCCGCCTTCTCTAATCTCGACAGTCAGTTGCGCGCCGCCCTCGTACTTGAAGAGGGCCGACGCGTCGCCGATCACCTTTTCGATCGGAGCAAGCTTCTTCTCACCTTTGGCGAGCTTCGGGTAGTGCAGCACGAAGCTGCCGGCCGGACCGGCATCAACGTCGATGCCGTTAAGGCCAAGCTTGACGTCCACGGCATGCGAGATCGACGCGGTGACGACGGACAAGCCAAAAAGGACAACGGTGCACAGCACGTTGCGAATCATCAGGGGTACCCGGTTAGTACGAACAGGGAAGCGACCGGCAGCCACTGGGGACGTTCGGTTCGGGAACAGCAGAAAGGCAACGCACCGTCAATGTTTCCCGGTGGTGAGTTGAACGATGAGCGCACCGGGCGCCGACGCGTTGCTCCACCGACCTTGGAAGTCGTTCATGTGACCGTTCTGGACGTGCCCGTCCATGAACAACGCATTGGCGGTACGCTTGCCATGCAGGTAGCGTTTCGGGTCATTCAGTCCGTAGAGCGCATCGGCCCCGGCGGTCGTGATGCGCCACGTGCCATCCATGATGACGACCACATCGGTCGGCTGTACCCCTGATGCCCGCACGTAGCGCGACGCGGTGGCGAACTTCTTCGGGGCCATCGATTTCGAGTAGTTCGGGTCGCTGCTCACCCAAGCCGGGAAGTGCTGCGGCCAACTAACCCCGAACGTGCTGCCGGCAAAGGCATAGTTGCACGACGCGCCCGCCTGTGAGTAGCCGATGTTGAAGCTGTCCGGCGTTCCATCGCCAATTCCGGACTTCACCTGCGTCTCCCATCCTGAACGGGTGTAGGCGGGGTTGCCGATGTTTGCCGTCGGGCAGTTGAAGATCTTGTACGTCGCCGTGTACTTCTTCAGGAAGTGGTACCAGACGTAGTCGCCCTCCGCGACCGGCGCAGTGGGCACCGGGGCCGTGTACTTACCAGAAATGTTGGTGGCCCAGCTGTCGCTCCACCGGGCACCCATCGGCACGATCCAGCTCTTGTTGTCGTTCTGGTACTGCAGCCAGGCGGTGCCGATCTGCCGAAGGCCCGATGCGCATTCCACGGTTTTGGCCTGCACGCGTACCCGGTTCAGCGCCGGCAGGAGCATCGAGATCAGGAGGGCAATGATCCCGATCACCACCAGGAGTTCGATTAGCGTGAACCCCAGGGAACAAGGCTTTAATTGTTTGGTCCTCATTTGTGCTCCGTAGCAAGAAGTGATCGCACCGATCGCTCACCAATCGACGACATGCCGCGCCTGGTCGGCTTAGATCGACCGCTTGGCGCGACGCAACGCGATCAGTCCGGCAAGGCCCAGCAGCGAGACAGCGGCCGGTTCGGGTACGGCGGCAGCGTTGGTGACGACGAAGTTGTCGAACGACGCGTTGAAGCTCTTGTTGTTCTCGTTGTAGTTCAGCCGATAGCCGAAGTTCGTGCCGGTCAGCGGCGTTGTGTCCGTCCCCGTCACGCTCGAACCGATCGCAGTTGCGCCGGTCGCGTCGTACAGGCCGAGGGTCATCGTGAGCGAACTGGCGCCCGGCGCGCCGCTGTAGGTGCCCGACAGTTTTAGGGTGTACGTCGTGCCGTTAACGAGGTCGGCATCGGCCACCGCATTGGAGTTGGTGGCGATCGTCGTGTTGCTCGTCCCGATCTCGAGTATGCGCAGCGTGCCCTGCGTGGTGGCCGTGAAGTTGCGGTAGCTCAGATCGGCGAGGTAGTACTTGTTAGGGCTGGCGTTGCTGAACGTCGACGTCGAGCCGAACGCGCCGAATCCGATCGTCAGCCCCAGGTTGTTGAATCCCGGCGAGGTTACGGAGTTGACCGTAAACTGGCTCGACATGGTCCAGTCGGCCGTGTCGACGCCCGTGATGGACAAAGCCGCAGTTGCGGTGTTGCTGGCGCCACTACCGTTCGGCGTCGACTTGACGTCGACGGTGTAAACGCCGTCCGCGACGGTCCAACCACCCGAGGAGCTGCTGCCGGTGAAGACCTCCGTACCACCGTTCGTGCCGGCGTTAAAGTCGACGTTGTTGCCGGTACCGTCAAAGTTGTTCGTGAACGGCACCGTCGCCGCCTTAGCGACGGACGTCATGCCTGCGCCCATCACGGTCGCAGCGACGACGCAGGCCATCGTGATGCCATTGAACGTTGCCCGGTTCGTCGTCGTGTTCGCCACCATATACTCGCTCCTTGATCTGGACGGACGTGCGCTAACCCATGTCGCCCGCCACACGGCGGGTCCATTGCATGCCACGGCGCACCGAACGGGTTCGCCGCGACCTCATCAACATTTGTCTCTCGTACGATCCAACGCCTGCCGAGATGTCTCTTAACCACCCATCGTCACCGCAGCCGTCGATTCGCGGACGACCAATTCGGGCAGCAGGCGCACGCGGCACCCGCTCGATCGCGGACGCATGGTGCCCTTCATGTGAATCATCAATTGTCGCACGGCCTGCCGGCCCATCTCCTGGACGGGCACACGTACCGTCGTCAGCGGCGGCGTGATCAACGACGCGAAGTCGACGTCGTCGAAGCCCACAAGGCTCAGCCCGTCGGGGATCGAGATGCCCAACCTGCTCGCGGCGCGCACGACGCCCAGCGCGTAACAGTCGTTGCCGCACATCAGCGCGGTCGGCCGATCCGCTTGACGCAGGATCAACTCGACGCCGCGGGCCGTTTCCTCGATGTGGTCGTACCCGTCGTACAACCAGTCGGGCCGGATCGGCACGCCGCGCTCGGTCATCTTCAGCTTGAAGGCCGTCAACCGCTCGTCCGGCAGCCCACCCGTGTGCTGCCCGCGACCGACGTACCCAATCCTGCGATGGCCGAGGGCGAAGAGGTGTTCCAGCGCTTCGCCCACGCCATGAAAATTGTCCGTCGTCACGACGTCGGCCTGTCCGTTGACGTTGAGGTCGACGAGAACGACCGGATGCGTGCAACTGCGGACGAAGCGGGCGAGATCGTCGCTATACTCGCCGATCAGAAGCACGCCACTGCGATCGTTCGCATTGATCCCTGCCAGCTGTACTGGATCGAGCAGATCGGTGTTCATGCGCATCTGGGCGCGATAGCCCCACGTCGCTAACTCTTCTATTGCGCCATCGACGATCCCGCGGTGAAACGCGTTGCCGAGCGCTTGCGACCGGGCGGAGGGACGCTTGTCCCACCCGGAGACTAGGGGACCGACATTCAGCTGACCGCTCTCGAGGGTCAGCCGCTCGACCGGCGAGTGCCGGTGCTGAACGATCTCGACGACGCCATGATCCTCGCTGGGCTTCATCGCATTGCGCCGGCCACCACGCCGGGCCCGGCTGATATGGAAATCGGTCTCGCGAATCGCCTGAAGGATAGCCTCACGCTTCTTAACGCTGACCGCGGCGCTGTTGTTTAACACACGTGAAACGGTGGCGATCGAACAGCCTGCAAGGCGGCCCAGATCCCTCACAGTTGTCAAATCTTCACTCGCCATAAGTCTCGTTAGAAACTTACATCATCTTTGAATACAAGCAACCGCTATTTCCACTTAATTTCTTGTCAAAAAGCGCCTGCGTTGTGTCAAATTTGAGCATTTAATGGCCGCATGTGAAGATCTTGGCAAACAGATCGATTTCCGTTTCACTTATTTTCATAGATGGAGACTGCCGTTGTTCACTGCTCAAATTTAACAAGGCGCGTTGATTGGGATGGGTAAATCAACGGACGTGATTATCCGTATGGAAGCATCGCGAGATAGCGACATCATGCGATTGAGGTCTGGATCTCAATCGTGGCCGTCATGGCAATTCGGTATCCGTGTTCAGGAGTCAGTCGAGGTCGGTGGGTTCCGCGAGATCCGGCACTGATCGCGGAATGCGCTGGGAGCCATCTCGGTGACGTGTTTGAACTGCTTCGAGAAGTGGTACTCGTCTGCAAAGCCGCACCGGTCGGCCAGTTCCTTGTTGCCGATCGAGGGATGCTGCACCATGAGCGCCTGCGCCAGGTTGATCTGCGACTGCAGGCGATACTGCGCCGGACCGATGCCAGCCAACTGCGTGAACCGCCGTCGAAACGTGTGGTAACCGCAATTCATCGCGACGGCGGCGGACTCCAACTCGGTGCGGGCCTGGCCTTCGCGCGCCTCCAGCAGCATGCGCGCCTGGTGCAGCCAACTGCGGTCGTCCTCATGCACGGTTCCGGCCCGGCGCGCCAGACGCATGTCTGCCAACAGGGCCTGCAACCGCCCCAGTTGAGCCAGAGATTCATCCGGCCCAGGCGCGATCACGTCGCCGATTACGTTGATCATTCGATTGACCCAATATTCCACCGGCAGCAATCGCCAGATCACGTCATCGCGTTTGACCAATTCCTCACGCTGCCACATGTCGATGAGCGGTCCATCGCAGGTGATGTAGCGTTCGTCCCATTCCTTGCCGGACGGCGCGCCGTAGCGGTGACGAAGTCCCGGTGGCAGGACCATCATGTCCCCTGGTCCCAGTCGGCGCCTGCCGGCATCATCCTCGTACTCACACACGCCGCGCGTGACGTAGACGAAGACCAGATCGGGGATGACCCGCATGGGCTGCCCCGGGCTGCGCACGTATGGCCCCGACCAGGAGATGCGGCCGAGCGGGCAGCCCGTCTCGCAGTGGTAAGGAAAGTCGACCGCCGGCCGTTTACCTTGAATCAAGTGTTACACTTCCTACGTAGAGGTGTTCGTTCACCCAGGGGCTCCCAATGGGATGCCTTGGGGTGTGGGCATGCACCGAACGATCTTCCGCTCTTATCGTATCGCGTCACGCGTGGGTCGCGAAGGGTCGGTTGATATGATCGCCGCGCATGCCTCGAATGGAATACACATGAAACTGAGTTTTTCAACACTGGGCTGCCCCGACTGGACGCTCGCACAAATTTGCGAGCAGGGCTCCGCCGCCGGTTTCTACGGCGTGGATTTTCGAGGGTTGGGGCCGGCCTTGGATATCACGACGCTGCCCGCGTTCGGTCCCCAGTTGCACCAGACCCGCCGCATGCTGGAGGATGCTGGGCTGGCAACCTCGGGGATCAGCTCCGGCATCTGCTTGTGCGAGCCCGATCGGCAGACTGCCAACGTCGAAGAGGCCCGCCGGACGATTGAAGTCGCGCGCGGCCTGGCCTGTCCCTACGTGCGTGTGTTCGGTGGGCGAATCGGCCAGTCCGATCGCGAGAGCGCCTCTAAGACGGCATTGAGTTGCCTTGCTGCCATCCTGTCGCTGCCCGGGGCGTCAGACGTGCAATGGCTGCTTGAAACGCACGATGACTGGTGCAATTCATCCCATTGCGCCCAGCTACTCGCCAGCGCTGGAGCGAACTCGCCCGTCGGGCTAACGTGGGACGTAATGCTGACGGTCGTTGAAGCTCAGGAACCCCCCGATGTCACCCTCCGCAACGCGGGCGACTGGGTGCGTTACGTGCATCTAAAGGATGCGCTGTACACCGAGCCTACCGTCGCAGCAGCGAAGCTCGTTCAACCCGGAGAAGGATTGGTGCCCCTGCCACTGGCGATTCACAGCTTGACCGAGCGCGGGTTCGATGGCTGGCTGATGTTCGAACACGAAAAGCGATGGCACCCTGAGTTGCCAGATCCTGCAGAGGCGCTTCCGGCGTTCGTCGATTGGATTCGGCGGGTGCTGGCGTTGCGCGCGCCGCACTAGGACCGTGCACGTGAAGCACCCTCGTCACACGGCGATCGTGCGCTAAGCCAAACAAAGAGATCTGTGAATTCGGAGACCCAATGAGCTCGATAGCCGCACAGGTCGACACGGTACTGGAACGCGCATCTATCGCCCCACCGAAGTCCACGGGGATCGACCGTCGATCCTATCTGGATTTGATCGCAATGATCCTGGACGCGGCGGCGCCATGGCAGGACGAGCGCGGCGCCATCATTGACCCCGTGGCAGGCGTTGAACACGGTCAGACCTCCTGCCGGTTCGTCGCGCCCGGTGCCGTGTTGCTATCGGCGGGCCGCGGTGAGCATTTGCGTGATCGCATCTTGTTGGGAATGGACTGGTGCTGCAGAAGGCTCAGCAGCGGCCAGGGGCAGTCGCCCGACTTCTGGATGCGAGAGTTGATGACAGCCTACATGCACCTGCCCGACGTCGACCCATCGCGCCGCGCACGATGGGCCGCGGACTTAAGTTCAGTGGACCCGGAATCGACGTACACGGCGATCTCGCGCGACGGGTCGCGTTTGTACGAGCTTCACAACTACACGGTTTACGCCGCCGCCGGTGAAGCGATGCGGGAGGTCGCGGGCCTGGGCCCCCCCGATGACGACGGCTCAATCGTGTGGGGCCGACGGTTCTTCGAGAAGTACATGCCGCCGCAGATGACTCACTTCACAGAGTACGGCATGTATCGCGATCCCGGCGACCCAATGACGTACGACATGACGACGCGCCTTCAGATCGCTGCCGCGCTATCCGTCGGGTTCCGGTCGCCAAGTGTGGCCCGCTTCGAGGAACTCATCAGGCGGGGCGCGCTGGCACAGTTGCTGTACGTTTCGCCGGATGGTTACGCGCCGTACGGCGGCCGATCGAATCAGTTGCACATGCAGGAAGCAATCCTGACGGCGCTGTGCGAGATCGAGGCACGGCGATACCGAACCGAAAACCCCAGCCTGGCCGGCGCGTTCAAACGACAAGGTCATCTGCACACGCGTTCGGTGCTCCGTTGGCTAGTCGGCATGTCGCCAATGCGGCACGTTAAAAACGGCTTCCATCCAGCGTCGCAGCACGGCTGCGAGTCGTATGCTAAGTACTCCGTCTACAGCCTCTTCACCGCCTCGTGCCTCGCGTTGGCATATCAATTTGCAGACGAACGCGTAGAGGAAGCGGCATGCCCGAGCGAAATCGGCGGGTACGTCTTCGACCTGAAGGGCGCCTTTCATAAGGTCTTCGCCGTCTGCCACGGAACGCAGGTCGAGATCGACACTGCGGCCGACCTTCACTATGACGCCACGGGTCTCGGCCGCTTCCACGTTGCGGGCGTCCCGCTCGAACTGGGTCTGTCTATGCCGATTCCCGCCCGGCCGAACTATCGGGTTCCTTGCGAGCTACTGCCCGAGACCGACCTCGCCATCGGCCCGGCATGGGTGATCGGCGACGCGTGGCACACCTTGGCCGCGTTGAATAATGGGCTGGACTCGGCGACGCGAGTCGAACACGAGAGCGAAGAAGACGTGCGGTTTGAGGTGATCTGGACACACGCGTCAACGGGAAGCCGGATTCGGCAGCGTTACCAGCTGACCGAAGGAATGTTGCGCATCGATGCGGACGTGCGTGCGTCGCAGCCGGTCAAGCGAATGCGATTCTTCGTGCCGCTCCTCAACACGAATGGCAACGTTGAAACCAAGGTCGATCTTCTGCCAGACCGCGCGACGGTGCGGCATCCAGGTGGGACGTACACCGTAGATTTCGCCAGCACGTATCACTCTCGCTTTGCTTCAAAGGTCGGCAATCGCAACGGGATCTACACGCCGTTAGTCTTGGAAGTTGAAGGGTCAACCATCACGTTGACCCTCCGCATGTCAAATCAACGCCGCCGTCGTAGGCAACGAGAGTAGCTGCGGCACGTCGATGTTGGTAGATGATCTACGTTACCGACGACCATCAGGGCTCGGAAGAGTACCTCGTCCGTCGACCGCCGATATCTCTGTGGTCATATACAGCGGCAACTTCCGTTACGAGACGATGGAAAAGGCCCGCGAGATCGGCGCGCAGGACTTTTTCGTGAAGGGCACCACCCTGTCACGTGGCCAAGCCGTACGATGCGCGAGCGCTGGTCGCGCTCGTCCGCTCCACCCGTCGGCATTTTCATGCGCGGGTGGTCAGCTTGAGGGAGTTGGCACCACACTCCGGGCATCTGCTCAGACTTCACCCCGGGCTCAACGTCCCGTCCGCCCCGCCGCCCCCGCGACCCTCGTGATCAGTTCGACCGGCTCGACCGGCTTGGCCGCGTGCATCTGGAACCCGGCCGACACGGCCCGCACGCGGTCCTCCGCCCGCGCGTAGGCCGTCAACGCCATGGCCGGGATGTCGCCCCCGTTGCCCTTGCCCAGCGCCCGCACGCGGCGGATCATCTCGTACCCGTCCTGGACGGGCACGTGCCGCCCAGGTTCAGCGCGAACGCGCCAACGCGATCGATCAACGACATCCTGCCACTCGATGGGGCTCGCCCTGTTGGACCCCACGCTGTCCCCGTCGTTGTCGCAGGACCGTAGCCTCCAATCGACGCCTTGAGGTACCGAGTCATCGAGAGCCATCGCTAACTTCATCTGCCGTGAGGTGCGCCGCGTCGATAAACCAAGGTAGTCGCTCATTCCCCCTGGCGGCGATGCGGACCGTGGCGCCAGCCGTGGTGGGATCGAAGTGCCAAATCGCGTTGATCGCGCCGATCTCCGCAATCCATTAACATCGCTTCGTCGCGCGTCCGAGTGAACGTCGCCTCCGGTCCCGGTATCGAATGGTTTGCCGCCATGGGTGCAGTCGTGTTCTTCTCGCTAATCCCATGGGAGCATTGGCAGTAGCGAGAAGCACTATGCCAAGCTGGGCGACTGCCTGGGAATCACAACGCCCGAAACGCCTGCGGCGTCAGGCCGGTCTGCTTCAGGAACGTGCGGTGGTAATGCTTTATGCTCTGAAATCCCGCCGCCGGCGCGATGACGCGCAGCGGTGAGTCGGTCTCGAGCAACAACGCCTTTGCCCGCGACACGCGCTGCGATTGCAGGTAGTGCGTGAGGGTCTGTCCGTTCCGCTGGCGGAACGCGCGGGAGAGGTGCGTTGGCGAGCAACCGAGATGCTTGGCCACCTGCGCCAGCCCAATGTCGCGCGTGAAGTGCTCGGCGATGTACCGCTGGGCGTCGCCGACGAGTCCGGCCTGCAGCTGGGCCGAGTCGCGGCGCAGCACGGGCAATAGTTCGGCGACGATGGCGCGAAACACGTCGGCGGTCGCGGGCAAGCTGAAGGTTTGAAGCAGTTGCGCGAGGCGGGCCTGGAACGGGTAGCCGATCGCGCTGTTGTCCGAGTCGAGCGTGAGCAGGCAGAGCGCCTCGACGAACTTCCGCCGAACGGTGTTGAGCTGGTTCCGGTGGCGCGACAGGACGATGCCGCTCCACGCGTCCAGCGCCTGCGGCGCGGCGGCATGGCCGGTGCGCAATCGGTGCAGGGCCAGCGCGCGCGCCTGCACCTCGGCCAGGTGCGTGAGCTCGTGATGCTCTGGGCCGAGCTGTCGCCGCCTTAGCGAGAGCACCGCCTCCTGGATCGTCCAGACGAGCCGGTCGGCAGCGGCACATTGCTGTGGGTCGCCGGTAACGGCGCCGCGCTCGCGCAACTGAGTGAGCGCCGCGTCCACCGATCCGCCGACCAGGACGTAGGCTATGCCCGGATGCACGCGCAACACGCGCGACCGCCGACCGAGCCGCGGAGCGGGCGTGCCGCTGGCGGGCCAATCCACCGCTATCACGTTTACGGGCAGTGCGAGCGACCATTCGTCCAGCATCGCCACGATAAGGCGCGTGGCCACCCTCGGGCCACCGTAGATGGCGTCGGCCAGCAACCCAAGAGTCTCGGTGCTAAATTCGGTCATACATCGGTTCATTTGCGTCCATTTTATTCCTGATTCTATGACTTATCTTATCCGTATCAAGATGATCGCCCGCTGAAGCGATGCGTGTCGCAGGGACGGAGGCGACCAGTCGTGGAATCGCATGAGAGGCATTGCAATGAGCATGGTGACCGAACCAAGCGTGTCGCAAGTGAGCGAGCAGGACGTCGCGGGCTATTGGAAGAACGGCTGGCTGGTGCTGCGCCGGCTGTTTACGGCCACCGAGGCGGCCGCGTGGGACGCCGAGTGCAAGCGGCTGCTTAGCCTGGACCTGGTGAACCCCGACAACCTGCGCACCGGGTTCCGCGTCGTCAATGGAAAGCCGATGATCGAGCGTTACGACCCGATCATCGACGTGTCGTCGGTCTTCAACAGCGTGGTGAACGACGAGCGCATCCTGTCACCGCTGCGCGCGATCTTCAAGGACGAGCCGGCGCTGTTCAAGGACAAGCTGATCTTCAAGCTGCCGGGCATGAGCGGCTACGGGATGCACCAGGATCAGTCGTGGTGGCAAATGTGCGCAGCCGACGACATCCTGTCGGTCAGCGTCGCGATCGACGGCGCCAGCACCGACAACGGCAGCATCGAGCTGTTCCCGGGGTATCACGGCAAGCTGCTGTCACCCAAGGCCGAGTTTCGGAACATGAACGACGAAGAGGCGAAGGCGATCGACCTGTCGACGGGCCAGTTGGCGGCGACGAAGCCGGGCGACGTGCTGATCTTCCACTCGCAGACGCCCCACCGCAGCGGGACCAACATATCGCAGACATCGCGGCGGAACCTCTACCTGACGTACACCGCCAGCCGCACGGGCAATTTGTATGCCGCGCATCGCGACCATTACAAGACCTACATCACCGCGAAGATGTCGGCCGAGGACAAGGCGAGGAAGTACTTCAAATGAACGGCTGTAGCGGCCAACGCGCGGCCGCGGCGCCGGACGCCAGATAGCACGTCGCCATGCACAGCAGCAACGTGAGGGCGGCCAGGAGGTTGAGGAGGCAACGCTTCACGAGCGTAGCCTGCACGCAGCGATAGGCGCACGACCAACGGAAAAAAGGCCGCCCTGGTAGGACGGCCCCTGTTGCCACCACCGCCCTACGCCGCCCGCCCCTCCTCCAGC